>NZ_JACJTV010000014.1 GCF_014698845.1 Coleofasciculus sp. FACHB-1120
AACAAAAAAACTGTGTGGGTGGCATCTATTGAAGTTGAACTGTCACACCTCGAAGGGAAGAGAACAACTGCTATCGTCATGAATGCCTCAACCTTTGATGAAGCCAGCGACATTGATTATTTTATTACCAATGTTGTCGGCTCAATAGCAACACCTGAGTGGATAGTAACCACCTATTCTCAAAGGAATTGGGTAGAAGTTTTGGTTCTTCAGTACTTAGTATGCTAAACAGACAGCAGAGAAGGGAAAAAAGAGAAAATAAGTAAAATTAATAGCGACTAGAAGCCTGAGTAGGATTGACAGGCGAGGCACAATTATTATTGACTGTAAGCAGAAGGAAAAAGCTGTTCAGACACATTTACAGTCATGACCGTGAAAAAGGGGAGCAAACATCTAACAGAGCTGCTGAATCTAGAGGGAATCAAAGTAATTTCGCAGCGCCAGCCTGAAGGGATTGGGATAATTTTGCAGCTTCAGCCAATCTGGAAAGAAAGTGTATGTCCACGTTGTCGAACAAAAAGTCAGAGAGTCCATCAAAATCATCGATATCTAGTTAAAGATTTACCTTGGGGAGAAAAGCCAGTATTTCTAGAAATTAACAGGCGACAATTCAAATGTGAAAAATGTCGAAAGCCGTTTAGTGAAGAGTTAGATTTTATTAAAAAAAGAAGGACTTACACAAAAAGGCTAGCTACCCAAATCTTACAAGAAGTTCTGGAGAACGATATCCACAATGTCGCAAAAAAAAGTGTGGTGACAACAGAAGAAATAGAAAGGATGTTAAAAGATGCGGCTTCAGAACTATTAGAATCAAAACCGACCGAGTTGAAGAGATTAGGGATTGATGAAATAGCGCTAACCAAAGGAAAAGGAAATTACTGTGCAGTATTGATAGATTTAGAGAAGTCTAAATTAATCGGGATTATCGATGGAAGGACACAAGCAGAAATTAGTCAAGTCATCAGGGGATGGGGGAGAGAGGTCTTAGAGTCAATAGAAGAAGTAACTATAGATTTATGGAAAGGCTACAAAAATCTAGTAATAGAATTAATGCCAAAGGCTCAGGTAGTTGCCGACAGATTTCATGTGATGGCACAAATCAACAAGGAGTTAGATATTCAGAGGAAGAGAGAGAAAAGAAAGGTAGAAGACTTAATTAAAACAGCTAAAAGGTTAGAAGAGAAAGCAGAACATGAACAAGTATTAGCGGGATTAAAGAAAAGTAAGTATGCCTTACTAAAGAACGAGAAAGACCTGAGTGAAGAGCAAGAAAGTAAACTTGTTCAAGTTAAAGCGGTATCTTCTGAACTTAAAATAATGCATGAGTTAAAAGAGGAGATAAGAAAGATATTTAAGCAGAGTGAGAATTGGTTAACGGGGTTATTAAAACTGGGGATATGGCTAGCCAGTGCGAAAAAGTATTTTCCCAGTAGTCAGAAAACTATTATCCGTTGGCTTGATGAAATTATTGCTTACTTTGACAACAAGACTACGAGTGGTGTTGTTGAGGGCATCAACAATAAGCTCAAGTTGATTAAACGCTCTGCCTATAGTTTTAGAAACTTTGAGAATTACCGAATTAGGTGCTTGCTTAGTTGGCACATTAATTGTTGATTTAGCATACTAAGTACTGAAAAACCGAAGTTTTTTACCGGGAAGCAAAAGGATAGTTAGGACTTAAGGAATACCAAGTTAGAGATAAACGCAGTCTATATAGGCATTTTATTCTTGTCTTCTGTGCCTATACTTTCATTTTATGGCACACCTTAACAGGAGGACTCAGACGCAGGTGGGCTAACAAACCTTTAAACACATTTCCTGAAGCGTTGGAGGCATTTCGTACAGCGATGTCTTTCCGCTTTATTGAGTGGTTGAACCATAAGCGGGACGTATTCTTAGCTTATAAAGCTTGTTTGGGCTTGATATTTGTTTAAGTCCCGGTATTCCAACACAATTGCAACCGCAACTAGAGTCGCCCTTCATTCAGTGTGAAGTGCATTGAACGCAAGTAAAAAACGCGCTAATTAGCGCCGGAAGGGACCAGGATTGAGTAAGTTGACTTCGGTAATTTTGATAATGTAGGGGTGGAATTTGCTTTTGTCGTAAGATCCCACCCAAACTCCATAAGTTCCAGGTTGCCACTGACCAGCAATGCCAGGGTTTTTGCCTTCATACTCATCATTGCACCAGCTGCCACCAGGCCCTTTGATCACGAGGGTAGTGTCTTCTGGGCTTTGCACTTGGATGGATAGAAAGTTGAAAAACGAAGTTAAAACTACGGTGTGATCGGGCTTATCGTCCGTAAAACCAACACATGGCCCAGTAGCGGTTTCCCCGCGACCTGCAATTTTTTGGGCCGCTATTTCGCCGCCACTGATACCCCGAATCGTCAACGGATCGGGCGAAAACCGGGGACCGAGGGTGACATTCTCGAATATGGGCGGGGATTGTACGGATTGGGCTTGCACCCTCGAAAGGCTCAACACTCCAACCGCCATCAGGGCTATGGTTGTGATGCCTGCCCAGAGGGACTTTCCTACCGATTTTTCCCCTAAATTGGGTACGGGTTTGTACATCCTCACTTCCAAAAACGGCACCTTGTTACCGATTATGTAACGGCTCTAGTTGTAGCAGTGACGATAGTATCCCACAAGAAGTTCCAAAGAAGAAGCCAAAAGCCTTCTCAGGCTGAGCTTGAGAAGGCTTGCAAAAGTGAAAAAGAAAGAAGATCAGGTTACTTTTCTAGGGCTTGCTGTAAACGTAGCTTGTCCAGACCCCGATGATTCAGGATCAACCAAGATTGAATCAAATCAGGACCATGCAAATCGCCGGTTAGAGCCGCGCGAAAACTTCGCATCACTAATCCTTTCTTCAGATTCTTCTCCTTGGTCAGCTGTTTGATGATGTCTTGGGCACCCTCTGCTGTCAAGGTTTGATAATTTTCCAGGGCGTCCAGAATCGCTTGCAAAGCGGTTTCAGTGCCTTCCTGCTGCAACTGAGTCAATCCTTCTTCGCTGTAGGCTACAGTCTGGCTAAAGAATATCCGACTCATCTCGACTGCATCCTGCAAGCGGGTCAGGCTGGCACTCAGCAGGCTGGTGAGCGGTTCTAACCATGAGCGATCGCTTATCGGGTCAAATTCGTATCCAGCCGCCTGCCAGTAGGGAATCAGCTGATTTAATAGCTCATCTATCGGCATCTTGTGCAAATACTGACTGTTGAGCCAATTCAGCTTATCCCAGTCAAACTTTGCCCCTGCCTTATTGACTCGCTCAAAGCCGAACTGTTGAGCCGCTTCTGGCAAAGTAAAGATTTCCTTTGTGGAATCTGGGGGCGTCCAGCCCAGTAATGTCATGTAATTCGCCAAGGCTTCAGGTGTGTAGCCCATTTGTTGGAAGTCGGAAATGGAAGTAACGCCATCCCGCTTCGAGAGCTTTTTGCCTTCCTTATTCAAAATCAAGGGCGTATGGGCAAATTCGGGGATTGCACTTCCCAGTGCCTCATAGAGCAAAATTTGCTTAGCTGTATTCGCAATATGGTCTTCTCCCCGGATGACATGGGTGATCCGCATATCAATGTCATCCACCACCACTGCCAAATTGTACAGCGGCTGACCAACTGGATCGTCTGAGGCACGGGCAATCACCATATCGCCGCCGAGGTCGCTGGCTTTCCAGCTAACTTTGCCTCTTACCAGATCGTTCCAGGAAATCTCCCGGTCATCATCAATTTTAAAGCGAAGCACCGGACGACGCCCTTCGGCTTCAAAAGCTGCTTGTTGTTCTGGCGTCAAATTCCGGTGGCGGTTGTCATAACGGGGAGCCTCTTTTCTCGCCGCTTGAGCCGTCCGCAATTCGTCTAGTTCGGCTTCGCTGGTATAGCAGCGATAAGCATAGCCCTTATCTACTAAAGTTTGAATGGCTTTGCGGTAGAGGTCGAGGCGCTTAGATTGAAAAAACGGCCCCTCATCCCAGGTCATTCCCATCCATTTCAGACCATCAAGGATGTTTTGAGTATATTCGGGGCGCGATCGCGCTTCATCTGTGTCTTCAATTCGCAGGATGAACTCGCCGCCATGATGGCGAGCAAACAACCAGTTAAATACAGCGGTTCTCGCCGTCCCAATATGTAAGTTCCCAGTAGGACTTGGTGCAATCCGAACTCTAACGGTCACAGCAGATTCTCTCAAAAGGTTTCTATCTTTGTTGTAGCTGCTAACAATTGTAGGGGCAGGTTTCAACACCTAACCCCTACTACTTTCTCTTCTACTTTTTACGGGACTGACGGGGCTCGAACCCGCAACTTCCGCCGTGACAGGGCGGTGCTCTAACCAATTGAACTACAGTCCCTTGTTTTCCGAGCCATTAACGATTATGTCGATTATCGTTGGCTTTGTCAACCCCTTTTTTTAATTCCCTTTCGAGTGGTGGGGTAGACACGGCTTTTTCGGTCTCGTGCCAAGGCGCAAAGACGTTAAAACTTTGCTTCATTTGGCGTCTTTGCATCTTAGCGCGATATTGTGCGGATTAACTATGAATGCGGCGCTTGACTTTAATGCTCATAAGTGCAGCAAATGCCAAACCTGCGAGTGCCGAAGGTTCCGGAACAGAACGATGCGCCGCTGACTTAGCGCCAATGCCAAAGGCGAGTACCTGGGTAAACTGAGTCGGACTAAAATTGTTATCGCTAACTACAATCAGCGACTTTCGTCCATCTGCCAAATCAGGGCCAAAAGTCAACCCTTCAATATTATCTAGAGCCAGACTTAACTTGTCGAAATCAAGCAGCAGTTTTTTCTGAGCTGGTTTGATAGTGTTGAGGTTGATTCCACTGAGACTGTTAATACTGCTAATATCGCTTGCCTTTTCTAAAGACACCTCAAATAGCTTGATCGTGTTCCCCACTCCAGTAGAAAAAGACCGTTCTAAACTAAGAAAAGTATCCTCATCCACTGCTAGCAAATCTACTAAACCGTTGGTCTTGAAACTATCAGCAGGATTTGGTACTGCGGCAACTGGATCGGTAACGTATAAAAATTCCTGTTCCGGCTTCCCAGTTACGAGGTTATATTTCAATATTCGCGAAGGACTTGCCACCTTGATGTCGGCAACCGAACCATCCTGAGCCAAGGCATTTTCTGTAGCTGTAAACAAATAGTTTTGGTCAGTTGTAAGCGTCAAGCTTTCAAAGGCTAAGTTATTGCGAATTCCGCTATCTTTAGCCGCTGTTGGTAAAAATTTCTGAGGAACTGGCAGGGTTTGCAGTTGCTGACCTGCCAAAGAAAATTCATTAACAAAAGGATTAATTAATTGGTTAGCATCTCCTTCAGAAGAGATAAATAGACTTCCCCTGCTAGTTAAGGCAATCCCTTCTGGATCGAGACTTAAAGGAGCAAAAGGTTGACCATTATTATTTAACAAGGTCGTCACATCTACAGGCGTCACTCCCCCCTGCTTTAAAGAACCCTGAGAAATATCAATTTTGAGGGTATAAAACCGAGCCAGTGCCTTTTCACTCCGGTCATCGGAAATACTGTAATAGACGTTTTTACTGGCATCGTAAGTAATTCCTGATAGCCCTCCCAATTCAGTTCCCTGAAATGAAAAACCAGTCGGAAAAGTGGATTGCCCTAAGTAATCCACGCCGGTAATTTTGAATGCCTGAGCGGGATGCGCTATCAAAACTGCTGTAGTTAATCCACCAATAAAACAGAAAGATGTAAAAAATTTATCGATCTTACTCATGATTGCCAGTGTTAAGTTAAGCCATTCACACCAGCACCGTATCATCATAAAAATAAGAAATTTTTAAGAAAAGGTTATTAGAACATTGAACTTGGAAAATTTGGGGGTTGGAAGGGTCATTCCCGCGCAGTTTCCAACTGAGACGCATCCTGCATAAAGTCTACCAGCCAGTCTTTCAGGTGACGGGTAGCGCGGCAATCGTCCTCGTTGTAGCGCAGAATGGCATCGAGGAAAGTGCGATCGCGTGTTTTTAACCATTGGTCGTACCAATAGATACACACTTGCCCATTCGCCCCCGCATCGCGCCACTCAAAGCCCAACCAATGGGCGATCGCTTTTAAAGCATAACTTTCGACTGGTAGTGTCACCATTCCTGTCACCCAGTCGTGGATATCCACAAACCGCGATAGCACCGGACGTAGCCTCTCCGGCGGAGTGTTGTAGCATTTAGCCAGTCGCTTCATCGTCAAGATTTCGTAGTCGCAGAAATGGAAAATGGGAGCAAGAGGATAAGTCCAAACCAAATCTAAAAATTGCTGCCAAACCAATTCTTCGTCGTTGGGTTCTTCTGCTAAGAAAGGATAAAACGTTTCTGTGTTGGCTTGACGATCAACCACTAAAACTCCCAGCAGATAATCCAGTTCTAGCGACGGTTCTGCTTCAATATCAAAGTAAAGTTCGATAGGTGAAAGGAGAGAAGATGGATTGTCCATCAACCATTCTGCTGTTTTAGTGGTTTTAGCGATCGCAAAGGGTTTCTCCAGAAGCATCGCCCGATTCTGTACCACCGATTGCGCTTGCTGTACTAGCTGTTGCGCTACCTCCTCTCCCAAAGCTGGCTCCAAAAAAGCCGGACTGACACTCGCCAAAGACTCCCGACTCGTCAGTTCAAGCGTCTGCAAATGCTGATAGCGACTTGGTGTTACACCCGGAATCAAAGAGAGATGTTGCTGTTCTTGAGCGATCGCATAGCAGTGATTTAACCAAGGGCAAAGATTGCACCGCTGACGGGTAATGAACACCTCTGGCTCTTGCCGAGACAGGAGCATTTCGATACACTCCTCTACAAGTGCCTGCATCATCGGCACCCATTTACTCAAATTGACTGCATAAGCCTTTTTTTCCCGTAATCGCAGCCAAACCGTATCCGGCAAAACCCCCTGAACAGATGCCAGCAGATGAGCGTGAAAAGCTGCAACCGTTTGATATTCCAGCTTAGGACGCCGACCTAAATGAATGTCACTGGGAACGTAAATCCAATCGCCAAAGTTTGATTGTCCGGGTTGTTTAACCAAAAAATCGGGACAACTCACGAGGGTCACTGTCTTTGGAAGGTGCAAGAAGGATTCATCCTCTATCCTTACTTCTTCCTCTTTCAGAAGCACGCCTCGGTAAATTAGCTCAACGCCCTCTTGCATCAAGGCAATGGTGGCATTTGCACCGGCGTGCCAATCTCCCCAAGCATAATTGGGTTTGTGATAAGTCTGTCCCGCCAGAATGGTTTGCTGGAGAGCATTCCGATCCTGTTGCAATTTGGCGCGAAAATCACTTTGAAAATCCTGCTGGGTAGGATCTCCATATAAATCGAGAAAAGACCGGCGACTACAACGTTGGTAGTGCCGCAACATATTAACAGTTAGCAGCATGACTTCAAGCTAACAGAGAATGAGTGAGCTTTCGCGATCGCTCTTATCGCACTCAGCCTAAATGGCGCTAGACAAACAAAGCCTGACGAGAGCGGACTTGTAGAGACGCGATATATCGCGTCTCTAAGTGTAGATTTTGACAGCTATTCACCATCGGTTAAAGTAGTGGCGATTTCGAGCGTGAGGGTGTAGGCATGGTTAAGCGCAGTAAACGGCAGTTGATTGGGTGGCGATCGCTCTCATTTTTACTTCCTATATCGTTTTCAGCTTCTATCTATCGTAGTTTGGCTTTATTTGTAGCTGTTCTATTGTTGTCATCAGTGAGGGCACAGGCAACCAACGTTTCAATTGCCCAGCAGCCAGCGACTTCCTCACCAAATGCAACGACTACTGATGAGCAACAAACTTACGAACAGGGACTGCAACTGATAAAGCAAGGACAACAACTAGAGAAACAAGGAACGGTAGAACAGAGGCAACAAGCGCTTGCCAAATACGAAGAAGCACTCTCTATTTGGCAGCAATTGGCGGTTAACGAAGCTCCGCCGTATGAGGCTCGCAGTTGGGAAGCACTGACTCTTTCTCTCATCGGTACCATCTACAATGTTGACCAAGACGAGCCTCAGAAGGCGCTGGACTATTTCGAGCGGGGGTTAGCTGTCAGGCGCGAGTTGAAAAACCGCCTTCAGGCCGCGATCGCTCGCGCCTCTACCGATAATGCTGGCTCCAACTCGGACGACCAACAAAAGCTACTCGATTCATACAAGCAAGCACTTGTAAGTACAAGCATTGGGGAAGCTACCCTGCTCGATCTCCTGGGTCATGCTTATTTCAATTTGCGCGAAATGCAAAAAGCGCTCGAATATCACAATCAAGCCCTATCGCTGTTTCGAGCTGAGAAACAAGCCTTGCCTGAAGCTATTACGCTGAAAAACATCGGTGATGTCTACTTTAATTTAGGCGAGACTCAAAAGGGACTCGACTTCTACAATCAAGCGCTGGAGATCCAACGTGCCGAGAAGGATACCGACGCACAGGCTAAGACACTCCAGCATATCGGTCTGCGCTACCGTAACTTGGGCGAATCGCAACAGGCGCTTGCCGCCTACAATCAAGCACTGGAACTCCAGCGAGAAAGGAAGGATTTGGCTGAGCAAGCGGATATCCTCAGCAGTATTGGCTCCCTCTACTACGGGTTGGGTCAGTATCAGAAGGCGCGGGATTCCTATAACCTAGCGTTGGAACTCCAACAAACAGCACAGAGAAATTTATCAGGAACAGCTTTAACCTTCAACCTCTCTCAGCAAGCTGAGATTCTTACGGGTATTGCTGACACCGCCTACTTAGATGGATTGGGCGATCCTGCCAAAGTCCTGAACTTATACAACCAAGCGCGATCGCTTTACCAAAAGGCGGGAAACCGACCTAAGGAAGCGTTGCTTCTCTACTACATCAGCTTTGTCTACGATCAATTGGGGGAAACGCAGAAAGCCCTCAACTTTTTGAATCAAGCGCTTGTGCTGCACCGTGCCATGTCCTATGCCGAAGGGGAAGCTTCTACCCTCCGTCAAATTGCTGATATCTATAATTCAATGGGTGAGCCGCAGCAGGCGCTCGACTTTTACAACCAAGCCCTGGATATCCAGCACCGGGTGAACGATCATTATAATCAAGCCGTCACGCTTTACAAGATTGCTAGAGTCTACAGTTCATTAGGGGATAATCAGCTCAGTATCGATACATACAACCAAGCGCTGGAAATATTCAAAAGCATTGGCGAGCGCACTAGGCGAGCTATGACCCTTATGGAAATTGGCAGCGTCTATCAAAAAGCGAAAGATTATCAGAAGTCGCTGGACTATCACAATCAAGCGCTAGCTTTGGCAAAACAAACTAACAATTTCTCGCTGCAAGCCACTGTACTTGCTTCTATGGTTGTACCCTACGAGTTATTGAAGGATTATCCCAAAGCGTTTGATGCCGCGAACCAAATCCTTTTACTCTCGCGCCAACAGACTAACAGCGAGTTGGAAGCTGCGTACTTTGTTATGAGGGGCAGGATATATCTGGCATCGGGAGATTATCCCAAAGCACTGGAAGCCACGGAAAAGGCAGTGGCTAGACACCGGAAGGCAAGGTTTCGTTTAGGAGAAGCCAACGCCCTGCGAAACTTGGGTAAGATATACAATTCATTGAAGCAGTACGAAAAAGCGCTCTCAACTTACGATCGCGATCTAGAACTGCGGCAGTTGTTGGGCGATCGCACAGGAGAAGCGGATACACTCTATAACGTTGCGATTACACAACGCGATAAGGGCAATCTCAACGAAGCGCGTACCCAAATCGAAGCCGCCATCAAAATTGTTGAGGACATCCGCATTAGAGTCACCAGCCAGGAACTGCGTACTTCCTACTTTGCCTCCGTGCAGAATTACTACCAGTTCTACA
The DNA here is from genome assembly GCF_014698845.1 of Coleofasciculus sp. FACHB-1120. Taxonomy (NCBI): domain Bacteria; kingdom Bacillati; phylum Cyanobacteriota; class Cyanophyceae; order Coleofasciculales; family Coleofasciculaceae; genus Coleofasciculus; species Coleofasciculus sp. FACHB-1120. Next base: position 9,839 of record NZ_JACJTV010000014.1, read on the forward strand.
TCGACGTGCTGATGCAGTTGCACAAAAAAGACCCATCTCAAGGGTATGATGCTCTGGCACTGCAAGCCTCGGAACGCGCCCGCGCCCGCAGTCTTTTGGAACTCCTCACCGAAGCTAACGCTAATATTCGGCAAGGAGCCGAGCCAAAACTGCTGGAACAAGAGCGCACCTTGCAGCAAAAACTTGATGCCCTTGAAAAACGCCGAGTTGAGTTATACAGCGGCAACCCCACCAAAGAACAGGTAGAGAAAATTGAACGAGAACGAGAAAATCTCTTAGAAGAGTATCGGCAAGTCCAGGCACAAATCCGAGCCACCAGCCCCCGCTATGCCGCCCTTACTCAGCCAAAACCCCTCACCTTGGCTGAGATTCAGCAGCAGGTTCTTGATGACGATACGCTGCTTTTGGAATACTCGCTAGGCGAAGAACGCAGCTATCTTTGGGCTGTCACCAAGACTGGCATCACCAGCTACGAACTCCCCATACGCGCCGAAATTGAGTTAGCGGCACGGGGTTTCTATGAACTTTTGAACACCCCTGGCTATAGCCTGGAAACCCGAAAGCCGACCGATAAGCGAGGAGGAATTGAGGTTGAACTCGCTCCCGCTAGCACCGAAGTCGTAACCAAACTCAGCCAGATGCTCTTGGGGCAAGTGGCTGGGAAACTGGATAAGAAACGATTACTCATTGTCAGTGACGGTGCATTGCAGTATGTCCCCTTTGCAGCGCTACCATTACCAACGCAGGCAAGCACAGAAAACAAAGCAAGTTCTTCCACCTCACCGACTCCCCTGTTAGTCAATTACGAAATCGTCAACCTGCCCTCAGCCTCCACGCTAGCCGTTTTAAGACAAGAACAAGCTGGGCGCAAACCCGCTGCTAAAGCTGTGGCGGTGCTAGCCGATCCCGTCTTTGGCAGTGACGATGAGCGAGTCAATAAAGTAAAGGGGCAGGCAGACGAACAGAATAGAGGAGAAAACCTTGCACTCCGCGCTTTAGCAAGATCCGCTAGAGAATCGGATGTCACTTTTAAGCGCCTACCCTTTACCCGGCAAGAAGCTGAGCAAATTCTATCCCTCGTACCAGCCGCAGAACGCAGGCAAGCCTTCGATTTTGCTGCCAATCGCGCCTCTGCAACCAACCCAGAACTCAGCCAATACCAGATCGTGCATTTTGCCACTCATGGTATCCTCAACAGCGTGCATCCAGAGTTATCAGGGGTGGTGCTGTCCCTGCTAGATGAAAAAGGCGAATCGCAGAATGGTTTCTTGCGACTGCACGATGTTTTCAATCTCAACTTGCCAGCAGAACTGGTAGTGCTGAGTGCCTGCGAAACGGGATTAGGTGAAGAAGTCAAAGGCGAAGGATTAGTGGGCTTGACACGCGGCTTTATGTATGCAGGTGCGCCGCGAGTGGTAGTGAGTTTGTGGAGTGTTAGCGATCGCGCAACATCCGAGTTGATGACCAAATTTTATAAAGGAATGCTGGGAAAAAACCTACAGCCAGCAGCCGCATTGCGAGCAGCACAGATAGAAATGTGGCAAAAAACGGAATGGAAAGCACCCTATTACTGGGCAGCTTTCGTGCTGCAAGGCGAGTGGAAATAACAGAATAATCGCGATCGCCAAAATCCGTTCTACCCAAAACTTCATCAACCTAGGTAAAGTAGCAGCACTAAGTTATCAATGTGTTCTGAGGTAATTTTGATGAAGTTGAACATTGTCCACCTTCAACACATTGTCTGCTCATCTGAACAGGGTAAGAAATATCCTTCTATAGATTTTATCAGTTTTTTGGATATAAACTATACCGACAGTCTGTTTTTTGTCAAATACTCTACTAAATCCGCCCTCAGGCGGATATTGTTACAAGGATTACAAAGTATTTTTACTTATATGCTAGATACGAGAAAACCTTTTTATTATGAAGAGTTGCCGTCTATGAGGATCGTATGTAGTCGGTATAAACCACTTACAACTAAAAAAATTTTAGTTGCCATGTTGATTAGTTTGGTGTCTGGAACGGGATGCAGTGTACAAAAGACTCAAGCTGTTGACTTATCAAAACAACAGACTCAGACGGTTGGCTGGGTAGAGAAAGCAAAAATTCCTGGCGTTGAAAAAGAGATCAAAGCAAAGCTCGATACAGGCGCGACAACTACCTCTATTAATGCCGAAATCTTAGAAGCTCCAGATGAAGAGACCGAATCTGGCGGAATGATTAAATTCCGATTTCTAGATGGAGAAGGAAACAAAGAAATTTTCGAGCGTCCAATTGTGCGGTGGGTTCGCATCAAGAGTCGTGAAGGTGCTGATATACGCCGCCCTGTGGTGCGAATGAAATTGTGTGTTGCGGGTCGGTGGATTGAAGAAGAGGTCAACCTTGCAGATCGAGACGATTTCAACTATCCAATCTTAATTGGACGCAATATGTTGAAGCAAGGAAAACTGGTTGTGAATTCTTCTGTGACTTTCACCGCAGAGCCATCATGTCCAGCAAAGGAAGAACAGCAGTGAATCGTACCTTTCGCGCCGTCCTCTTAGCGTTGTTTTTAACAGCAATCGGACTCGCTATTTTTTTCCATAAGGTGATGAACTCAGATGTGCCACTGTTTCCCAACCAAACCTACAACAGTTGGTATGTTGAGGCAAAGCTATCTTTGAATTCAGAACAATTCGGGCTGGAGTCAGAGGAAGCGCTACCAAGTACCCTTCAGTTTCATCTTCCTCAAGCATCTCAGCGCTATGAGATTGTAAAGGAAGATTTTGTTAATGAGGGCTTCGAGCGCCAGATCGGGACTTTGAAGGATTCATCAGACCGAGTGGCTATCTTCACAAGACAAGATGATACTGGCAACAAATCTATATTTTATCGAGCCGTTATTCGTAGGCGAGATAACGTTAAACCTGGAATTGAGGAAGTTCCCATTTCAGGGCGACGGTTGGTGGATAAACAACTGGTTGCATTTGGCGAAAATACCGATAGAGTTCGGGACAATCGGAAAGAGAATCTGCCAACTGCGGAGATTAACTCTCTCTTGAACGAGGCTAAAAAGGAGTCGAGCGATCCCCTGACTTTCGCAAAGAAAATCTATCAACTAGCTCTGAATACAGATGACATCAGAGTTCAAGCTATCCGCAGAAATTTGAGAAAGGAGGAATCGATCACACAATTAGTGGCATTTCTGTTGAACCAAGAGAAGGTTCCGGCGCGGGTTGGGAATGGCATTTACTTGAGGAGTGAAGAGGTCTATTCGACCGATTTTGTTCGGTGGTTAGAGGTCAAGGATGGCGATCGCTGGCTAGCCTTCGATCCGATAAACTACGGTTTCGGAGAGCAAGACCGCTATCTCACTTGGTGGTACGGTTCAGATCGGGTTATACAAGCAAAAGGAGCAGACGATATCGCTTTAGAAGTCGTTGTCCAACCCAATACTGACAATGGGCTTACACGAGCGGTTTGGCGAGGCAGGAGAGTATCAAATCTATTTTTAGAGTACTCCTTCCTTAAGTTACCCCTGACGAGCCAACGAGTTTTTCAAGTCCTTGTTCTAGTTCCTATCGGCGCTCTAATCATCTCCATTTTGCACCAGATGTTTGGGTTGAAAACCTTCGGTACATTCACACCGATCCTGATTTCTCTCGCCTTTCGGCAGACTGGATTGTTTGTCGGCATTCCAATGTTCATTCTGGTTGTGATTATCGGGCTTTTGATTCGCGGCTACCTGAATCGATTGCAACTGTTGATCGTGCCTAGACTCGCCGCAATTTTAACCGCAACCGTGTTGATAGTCGGCTTGCTAGCCGTCATCATGCAAAATCTCGGTATTAATTTAGGCTTATCCGTTGCTTTGTTTCCGATTGTGATTCTGGCTATGACGATCGAGCGAGCAGCTTTGATGTGGGAAGAAAACGGTGCAAAGGAAACGATCGTTGCCGGACTGGGCACCGTTTTAGCAGCTTCGATCGGGTATTTCTGCATGATTAATGACTATGTGCAGCATTGGGCATTTGTCTTCCCGGAACTGTTGCTGTTGGTTTTAGGCGTAAATATCCTCGTCGGGCGCTACAACGGCTACAAGCTCATTGAATATTTCCGATTTTTGTCATTACAGCGGCAGTTGAATCAAACACAGGGGTAAACTATGTTTCCATTTTCACTGCGGCGTCACGGCATCCTAGGAATCAACGCTCGCAATTTAGACTATCTCTTCCCTAATAATCCACGTCGGCTCTATCGTTATGCTGACTGTAAGCTAGAAACAAAAAAACTTGCTCAATCCATTGGTGTGCCTGTTCCAGAAACCTATGGAGTTATTACATTCCAACATGAGGTAAAGAAGTTATCAAACATCGTTGGAGAACACAAATCTTTTGTGATTAAACCGGCTCAAGGAAGTGGCGGCGATGGCATTGTCGTGATTAGCGACGTAACGGAAAAAGGCTACCGCAAAGCTAGTGGTTCAATTCTTGAAGCGGGAGACTTGCAATATCACATTTACAACATCCTCAGTGGAATGTTTTCCCTAGGAGGACAAAGCGATCGGGCAATTGTTGAATATACCGTGCAGTTCGATCCAATTTTTGATGAAATTGCCTATCAAGGTGTCCCTGATATTCGGGTAATTGTTTACCGAGGTGTCCCAGCAATGGGAATGTTGCGTCTTCCCACGCGGGCTTCTGATGGTAAAGCTAATTTACATAGAGGGGGTGTGGGTGTCGGTATCGATCTAGCAACGGGCACGACACTGGCTGGTATCCAGAAAGACCGCTATATCGACAACCATCCTGAAACAGGGCATTCGTTGCGCGATCGCAAAATCCCTCATTGGCAAACTATCTTGGAGATGGCTGCCAAGTTAGGCGATAAAACAGAATTTGGCTATCTCGGCGTTGATATTGTTCTGGATCGAGAAAAAGGACCGCTGTTACTGGAGATAAACGCACGCCCCGGACTGGCAATCCAAATTGCCAATCGAGAGGGACTGATTGGGCGACTTGAAACAATTGACTGTGCTTTGCCAAAACTATCGGGAATTCCAGAAAAAATTAAGTTTGCCCAAGAAACATTCGCGGTGGAAACGTCTTTATTTAGGAAGATAACAGTTCTCAACGATAAAGCTAAAACTCTGACTAAATAAGGGGTACAGCTATCATTTTTAACATAAATACAGTTGCCGCAACGGATATAACCTTTGCCTGCTCAGATTCCTCGAAATATTAAAGCGATCGCTGCCGTAAGGCTTGATGTGGTCATCGTTTGTGTCGGTACTTGCTCAGCGAATGAATGAGAGCGATCGCACTTCCAACTTCCTTATAAGCTAACGGGTAGACGAACTGTGAAACTAGACCCCATCCCTTCCTGACTTTCTACAGTAATGTCACCCCCCATCATCTGGCAGAAGTGGCGGCTAATCGCCAACCCTAGTCCAGTACCCCCATACTTTTTCGTAGTCGAGGCATCTCCTTGTATGAAGGCTTGAAACAATTGCTGTTGTTGTTCATCCGAGATCCCAATCCCAGTATCGGCAACCCGAAAAAGGATGAAGGACGTTTTTAAGGATGAAGGATTTAGGGTCAAGGATGAATCAGAGTTTCGGGTTTTTAGGTTTGCTGCTGATAGTTGACTCTGGGCGATCGCGCTTTCATCTTTCTGCACCGTCAGCGTCACTTTACCTTGTTCGGTAAACTTTGCAGCATTGGAGAGCAAATTAAACAATATCTGCCGTACCTTAATCTGGTCAGCGTACATGGTGCCCAGATTCTCGTCACAATGAACCTCTAAGACATTTCTATTCTTCTCTACCAACGGTTTTACTGTAATAACAACGCCAATAATCAACGTTTTGATATCAAACGTCTCCGGGTAGAAAGTCATTTTCCCGGCTTCAACCTTCGACAAGTCAAGGATGTCATTAATCAGTGCCAACAGATGTTTGCCAGAAGAGTTAATTGATTGAAGATCGCTAACAAAAGCCTCATCGCTTAAGCCGATATCCTGGGCATCTTCTTCGAGAAGTTGGCTCAAGTTAATGATGGCATTCAATGACATACGCATCTCGTGGCTGATCTTTGCCAGAAACTGGCTTTTAGAGCTATTCGCAGCTTCAGCGAATTCTTTCGCTTGTTCCAATTCTTGGGTACGTTCGGCTACCCGTGCGATGAGATGATTGAGAGAAGTGGCTAATGACCCAATTTCATCGTCAGTTGTGACGGGGGCACGCAGGTCAAAATTTGAGTCCTGTGCCACCTGCTGAGCCACCTGAGTAACGGTGACGATGGGCTGTGCGATCGCGCGACTGGTACGCAACGCCATTATCCCGGCGATCGCTACCGAAACCAGCATACTCAGGATAACAATTAGTTTCCCTAGTCGTTGGGCATCCTCCATCACTTCTGCCCCTTGCTGCTCCTGCTTTTGAGCAATGTCAAGGATACGGCTCAATTCGGTGTTGAAGCGCTCTAAGGTCATTGCTGACTCCCCACGGATCGCCATGAGTAGTTGCCGTCGCGCTGACTCGACCGCCTCTGACTGCAATTGCGATCGGTCAATTTGCTGCAAGCTGGACTCAGTTTGCTGAGTGTAGGAGTCTAAAGTAGTCGTGTAAGCCTGTAATAATCCCTGTAACGTGTCGGGGGTTGCGGCTAACCAGACAGGGTTGCTCTGGATGAACCGTTCAATTTCTCCCCTCAACTTCTGAGTCCTGGCAACACAGTCAAAAAATTGGGCTTTTTCCGATTGCAGCTGTTGTGAATCCTCTAGTACAGCCGCTAAATGTGAACCATGTAATTGTACTTCGACGACTGCATCCTTAAAATTTGCTAGCAGTTGCGCTTGTACGTGGGCATCATTGAGTTGCTTGATGCCTTGATCCTGGTAGTAGTCCGCGATTCCCAACCCAGTCAAGGAACCGAAAAAGCCAATTGCAATTGCGAGGAAATACCCGTAGCCAATTTTTTGGTGGATGCCCCAGGAACCGGCTCTCGGCTTCCAAGGTAAGAGATATTTTAGCAGGCGGCTCTCTGTCGAGAGCTGCTGCGCTAAAACTTTTTGGCTCTGTGTATTGTCGTCAGAAGCGGTTGGCTCTTGAGGTTGCATCAGCAGAAATTCCTTGCCTTACCGCTAAAAATGACCAAATCAGCCCAGCCAGTCAAATCGGTTTCAGTCTCGATCGACATTTAGCTCCACTTCTTTTATAACAGCACCACCGTTGACCCGATCTACTTTAGATCGCCTTTGAAATAAGATCGAGGGAAGATGTTAAGTTTCCAAAACTGTAACCTAAAGCACTACTCGAAAGCTACAGTGCCAGATTAGAAACACGAGATTATTTGTGTTCTAATTTGTGTTCTAAAAGATGAATCGCCCTCTCCGGTATAGTTCTAAGTCGAATCGCTGGAATCGTGTAAAAATTATCTCTTTAACGCTGAGTATTCTCAGCTTGAGTGCCTGCCAATCTGCCCCGACGCTAGAGAAACTACCCAGAACCCTCACTGTCTCCGGCAAAGGAGATGTCAGCATTTCCACAACGATTATGGAAGCACGTTTGGGTGTTGAAGTTCAGGGGAAAACTTCTCAGGAAGTTCAGCAGCAAGTAGCCCAACGCTCTTCTGCGGTAGTGAAACTGCTGAAATCCCGTCAGGTGGAAGAACTAAAAACGACTGGGATTACTCTCGCCCCTAACTATAGTTTCAAAGACGGTAAGCAAACCCTGAATGGATATATCGGCACCAACATTGTAAGTTTTCGGACTGGTCATGAAAAAGCTGGGGCGCTGTTAGATGAAGCCATCAAAGCCGGTGCAACGCGAATTGATGGCGTTAATCTTGTTGCTGCGGATGAAGCGATCGCGCAGGCTCAACAGGAAGCGATTAAAGAAGCCTCCGAAGACGCCCAAAAGCAAGCGGCTGCCGCTTTGGGGGCACTCGCTCTCAATCAGCGAGAAATTGTCAGCATTCAAATCAATGGAGTCAATCCGCCGCAGCCAGTCATCGCCTCCGAGCAGGCTTTATTATCAGTGCGAAATCAGGCAGCAGCTAACACGCCGGTTGTAGGTGGCGAACAGAAAGTTCTTTCATCCGTTACGCTGCAAATTCGCTATTAACTATTAAAGAGCAGCTTAACGTTTCAGGATGCGTCCAATCCAAATCACGGCTAAAATCCCTAACCCAAACCAGATAGCCACCACAATAATGGCAGCAATCCAGTTTGTGGGTTTATCTTCAGCGATCGCGCTTGTTGCTCTTTCCCGACAATCCGCCATCACTGCCGGAGGAATCATCTTCAGTACCAGCCAAATTCCCAACGGCACAATAATCAGATCGTCTAGATAACCAATGATTGGGATAAAATCTGGAATGAGATCGATCGGACTGAAAGCATAAGCGACGATAAACCCAGCCAATATCCTCGCATACCAAGGAACTCTAGGATCTTTACAAGCCAAGTAAATTGCGTAGGTTTCTTTTTTCAACCGATGGAGCTGTTGTTTCCATCCCTGCATCTGCGTTGACCTGAATGAACGTTAAACGCTAATGAAGCTGTAGCGATCGGTGACTACAATACTTGAATAAGTTGCCACTCTCGGACTTTCCCGATTGGTCGGTAAGGCAAAGATAAATTGGCGAGTTGTTCTGACCTAATCCAAGCGTAGCTAGACGGTTGCAGCTCTGAAACTTGTTTAACCTGTTTCCCCAAATCGGGAGTGTAAAAGCATAGTAGCACTCCAGTTTTTCCCGTTCCTCTGATCCAATTCACTGGCTGAGTTTGTAACACAGTGGCAATTTCAGGCTGCTGCAATAATGCCTTGATCTCAGAGTTGTAATCTCCAATTAAACCCGTGCTTCCAGCTACGGTTAAAGCAAACCAAGGCCCTACCAACCAAGCTGCCAACCAATAACGAGCCGTTAAAAACTTTTTGCCAAAGTAATAACGACCCATCCACACGACTGGTAACATTAGCCAACCCAACCCCAAACCAAGAGCGATCGCTCCATACTTTTGCATTTGTGCGTCCCCTTTTACGCCAGGAATCGGGACGCCACTGTACAACGCCACACCTGCTAACACCAGCAAACAAGCTAACCCCCCAAAGGCATAACTGAGATTCTGAGGAAGCCATTTTCGCGGCGATTTGTCCTCATAAATTCTGGCAAGCCAATCCAAAGCGAGTCCTGCCAACAAAGCTACAAAAGGATAAAGAGCCAAGGCATAATGGGGCAAACGAGTTGAGAAAAAACTGAGTTCTACAAACAGAATCAGAGGGAGAACAACTAATATTAGCTGCTGTCGAGGAAGTAGATTTCGTAAACAAATGCCTATGCCTAACAGACTGAATAGAGGCCAGGGAAACGCTTTGGCTGGAATATTCCAAAAATAGTAAGACCAAGTATTTCCATCACTTTCATCTGAGCTAAGTCTAAAAATAAACCAAAATAATTCCTGAAAAGTATTTTCTTTATAGTGCAGCCAGCCATTCAGAATCCAGATGATTGTCAGGCTGAAGCCAACTGCCAAGCCTAAATAGAGCATGGGATTCGAGAGATGTCTGTGACGACGATGCTCCCAAATCAGGTAAGGCAACAGAGCGATCGCTGGCAAAAAAATCATATAGCTTCTGATTAAGAAGCCCAGACCCAAACTCACACCAGCGATAAAGCTCCAAATCCCCCGATATTTTGGATGTAATTCAGCTTTTAATAAAGACCAAATCCCCAAAAGTGCCATGCAAACCATCGGCACATCTGGAACTGCTAAGCGACTATATTGAAACCAAAAAAACTCAACACTTAGAATTGCTGCTGCTAACCACGCGGCTCGTTTATTTAACAAAATTGTCCCAATTTCATAGACCAGTAGCACACTCATCATGCCAGCAATAATACTTGGTAGTCGGGCAGTTGCCTCACTAATCCCGAATAGCCAGAACGAACTAGCAATCAACCAATAGGAGCCGGGAGTTTTACCATAATTAGTGATAGAGGGCTTTAACCAGTTGCCAGACTCCACCATCAATTTGGCTCGCCAAGAGTAAAGTCCCTCATCATGAGCCATCAGGCTTTGCTGTTCGTGACTAAATAGCAATAAAGGGGCTAACCAAAGCAACAAGGTCAAATAGGGCAATAATGCCTGTAGACGAGGGCTTTTAAGCATTTGACTTCTCATCAAGCGGTCATTATTTTCAGGTAAAAATTAGCTGAGAAGATTTTAAGTTTTTTCATCCAAGCTTTTTTGGTGATCCTCACAAAAAAGCCGAGAGGAAACTGCTTTTTTGAAAGCAAGCATCTCTTCGGCTTTAACTTTAGAGGTATTTAGGTGCTTGAAGTAAAAGGTTAAGCAGTCGCTTCACACTGGGTCATTGCTTCTCGCAGGAGGTCTGCTTTGTCAGTTTGTTCCCAAGGCAAATCTAAATCCGTCCGTCCAAAGTGACCATAAGCAGCGACATCTTGGTAGAAACGACCGCCGCGATCGCTTGGGAGGTAACATAACTTGAATTCTTGGAGAATTCCCGCCGGACGCAATTCAAAGTGCTGTTTCACCAGTTCTAGTAAGCGCTCATCGTCTACCTTGCCGGTACCGAAGGTTTCTACCAAAATACTGACGGGTCGAGCGACGCCAATTGCATAGCTCAACTGGACTTCGCATTTTTCTGCCAAGCCAGCTGCCACAATATTTTTAGCCACATAGCGACAAGCGTAAGCCGCACTGCGGTCTACTTTTGTCGGGTCTTTTCCGGAGAAGGCACCTCCACCATGACGGGAGTAGCCGCCATAGGTATCAACAATAATTTTCCGCCCGGTGAGACCAGAGTCGCCTTGAGGTCCCCCGATGACAAATTTGCCAGTGGGGTTGACCAGAAAGCGGGTTTCTTCGTCTGGCTGAATCGCCATATCCGCAAAAACAGGTTGTACAACCGCCGTCCACAAATCTTCTTTAATCTTGGCTTGAACTGCGGATTGCTCGGTGATGTCACCAATATTGGCGGTGTGCTGGGTGGAAATCAGGATGGTGTCAATCCCAACGGGTTTCCCATCTTCATAGATAACCGTGACTTGAGTTTTGCCATCCGGACGCAGATAAGGCAATTGTCCAGTTTTCCGAACGGCTCCAAGGCGGCGAGAAATCCGGTGTGCCAAACTGATCGGCAAAGGCATCATTTCTGGTGTCTCGTTGCAGGCGAAGCCAAACATGATGCCTTGATCGCCAGCTCCAATGGCGTCTAATTGGTCGTCGCTAGCTTGTTCGCGGGTTTCCTGCGCGGTGGTAACGCCTTGGGCAATATCTGGAGATTGTTCATCCAAGGCAACTAAGACTGAGCAGCTGTTGGCAGAGAAGCCGTTGTCAGCATCGGTGTAGCCGATCTCTGCAATCTTTTTCCGGGCTAAATTAACGAAATTTACTTGAGCTTTGGTGGTGATTTCACCCGTGATTAGGACTAACCCGGTGTTGACGACGACTTCTGCGGCGACGCGGCTCTTGGGGTCTTGTGTCAGTAGCGCATCTAAAATTGTGTCAGAAATCTGATCGCAGATTTTATCGGGATGACCTTCAGTAACAGATTCAGAGGTAAATAGGTAGCGACGAGACAAGGGCAATTCCTCCTGGGATGATGGCTCTTGCTAGGGAAGTGATTTGGGTTAAGTTAAGCTATTTTAACCTGCGATTATAAAAACATTGAGATGCGATCGCTGTAATCGTCAATTTATTTGATAAAGCTTTGATGAAGCGAATCGGCTGCCCTAGTATTTGGCGTTACAGTGATTACACTGGGAAGACATCTGGGATCTGCTTATAGCCGCAAATTTCCCAAAATTCCTATAGAAATATCCGCTTTTGGTGAAGCACGCGGGAGCGATCGCGCCCATGCCAATTAGAATAAATCGGTAACGCTGAGGCGGTGCGAGTATGACAGCAATTTTACCGACAGCCCAAACCGCAGATATTTTTTACCCTAGTGCCGATGGTGAACCAGTAGCAGAAACCTATGACCACCTCTATGCCATTTTGACGACTTTGGAAGTCCTCAAACAATACTTGGCGGAGCGTCAGGCAACTGTCCTTGCTAACCAGTTTCTTTATTATTCCCAAGGCTTTCCTAAGCTGCGAATTGCTCCTGATGTGATGGTCATTTTTGATGTCGCTCCTGGGGGAAGGGACAACTATAAAATTTGGGAAGAAGATCAGGTTCCTGTGGTGGTTTTTGAAATGACTTCCAAAGGTACGCAAGAACAAGATCAAGGTTTGAAAAAAACTTTGTACGAGCAATTGGAAGTAAAGGAATACTGGCAATTTGACCCTAAAGGAGAATGGATAGAGGAAAAATTACGGGGGTATCGCCTGCGGGGAGAAAAGTATGAAGCGATCGCAGATAACCGCAGCGAACCATTACATCTGCGTTTAGCAGTCGAAGGGAAACTTCTTGGCTTTTACCGAGAAGATACTGGGGAAAAGTTGTTAATTGCCGATGAGCTAATGCAGGCGCTCAAGCAGGAAACTCAGAGACGACAGCATGCAGAAGAACAAGCTGAACAAGAACGCCAACGAGCTGAACAAGAACGCCAGCAACGGGAATTTGCTCAACAACAGCTTGCCGATATGGAAAACCTGTTAGCTCGTTATCGCGATCGCTTTGGGAATTTGCCGGATGGCTAATTGCTCATTCAGAGGTTCTCCCGATTAGCCATTCACATCCAAAATTTGGATTTCGTCGAGTTGCGCGATCGCGACATCTGCACTCTCTAGATGCGCCGCCTCCGGTTTTCCCCAGCAGATGCCAATACAACCCGCTGCACCCGCCTGACGTGCCATCTGAATATCTCCGGCAGAATCACCCACCATCAGAGTATTACTGGGTGATACTCCCAGTCTTTGGCAAGCTTGCACAAACAAAGCCGGATCGGGTTTGCTGGGACCTTCATCAACTCCCATCTCTAGCTGAATATAGGACGAGAGTTGATGGCGTTTGACAAATGCTTCCACTCGTGAAGTTGAAGCGGCTGATAAAATTCCTAATTTCAAGCCAGCTTGAAAGAGAAGTTGCAGCACTTCCAAAGAACCGACAAATAAGGGGGAAGGAGCAGCATCTTTTAGAAATTGCTCTGCTTCATTAAAGGCGCGACGAGCGATCGCTCTTGATTCTAACCACCCCCGTCCGGTCTCAGCAATATAGGCAGCCGCAGCAATTTCATTCTCTCCGTGACTGCCTACTGCTAGTAACCCCGTAGGGTCGAGAGTCCCTCCATTGATACCAAACGCCATTAATAAAGGGTCTCCAGTTCCGGGGATTTGGGCGTCGATGATGCGCGATCGCTTTTGCCCCAAATTTCTCAAAAATGACTCCGAATCCTCTAGGGTGCCGTCCTTGTCAAAAATTACCGCCTGGATATTCGGAAACGTGACCTCTCGACAGCGAATTGTTACCAAAATTTCCCCCTCAACTCATTAAACTGCAATAAAAAAAGAGGGAATTTCCCTCTTTGGCGATCGCTAATTTCAAATTCCAAATTTCAAATCTGAAATTTCTCTGTCCCGCAACAAAATTACTCTTGTTCGATAGCGGGTGAAAGCTCTTTAGCTTCTACAGCGGATGGAACATCTTCATCTTCTGTAGCAGGTGGCACGTCTTCAGCTTCTACAGCGGATGGAACATCTTCATCTTCTGTAGCAGGTGGCACGTCTTCAGCTTCTACAGCGGATGGAACATCTTCATCTTCTGTAGCGGATGGCACATCTTCATCTTCGATAGCAGGTGGCACGTCTTCGTCAGAAACGCCGATTTCCATAGAAGGTACACCAGCGTTACCTTGCAGCTTGGCTCGCATCTGCTCCCGATACTTAGCCGCCATTTCTTCCGCCATGTCATAGACGCGATCGCGGTTCTTGATCATGTCGCCTGGTTCTGGCTCTAGCTGCTTGGTGGAGAGCGAAATCCGTCCCCGTTCAGCATCAAGGTCAATGATCATCACTTTCACTTCATCATTGACATTGAAGACACTGTGAGGTGTGTCGATGTGGTCGTGGGAAATCTCGGAGATGTGCAGCAGTCCGCTGACGCCGCCAATATCGATAAATGCACCATAAGGCTTGATGCCTCGTACCGTTCCAATGACGACCTCGCCCACTTCCAGACGATTCATCTTCCGCTCGACTAGCGCCCGTCTGTGAGAAAGAACTAGACGGTTGCGATCTTCGTCTACCTCTAAGAATTTTAGCGGTAGTTCTTCACCAACTAAATCTTCCTTGGGTTTGCGAGTGCTGATGTGAGAACCGGGAATAAACCCGCGCAATCCTTCAATCCGTACCAATGCACCACCGCGATTGGTAGCGAAGACGAGCGATCGCACTGTAGCGTCTTCTGTCTGCAACTGCCTGACTCGCTCCCATGCTCGCATATACTCAATGCGGCGGATGGAAAGGGTTAGCTGTCCATCTTCATTCTCGTCGGTCAGAATGAAAAATTCTCGCGTCTCGTTGGACTGCAACACTTCTTCCGGAGCATCAACCCGATTGATTGACATCTCCTGAATCGGAATGTAAGCCGCTGTTTTAGCGCCAATGTCAATCAGAGCGCCCCTAGGCTCCAAACTGAACACGGTACCGGCGACAATATCACCGGGATTAAAGTGATAGTCGTACTTATCGAGTAGGGCCGCAAAATCTTCGTGAGAAAATCCAATATCTGCTGTAGCGGTTGTTTTCTGATTGACCATGCGTATACGTTTCCTGGTGTTATCTCCGTATTTAACTGTGCCTCCTGTCGATGTACGCCCACGTTTACCGCGTGCAGTTTACACCTACATAGCTCTCTCGCCAAACCTATTGTATGAGATTTTCTAGAAGCGAGAAGTTGTCCAGACAGGATATTATAACTTAATTTGCTCGTCCTCTGTCTAGCTAAAATTGCTCCCCAGCAGTGGGTAAGCGGTTTTTCAGCTAAAGCTTACATCCGAGGCGATCGCTGCTATTTCTGCATCTGGTTGCGGTATTTTGCCGCCATTTCCTCAGCTTTTTCATAGACTTTCTGAGGATTTTTCAGCATATCACCTGGTTCGGGTTCGAGTGCTTTTGTGGAGAGTGAGATCAGACCTCTTTCAAGATCCACGTCAAGGATCATTGCCTTTACTTCATCATTGACCTTGAAAACACTATGAGGCGTATCTAAATGAGCATGGGAAATTTCAGGATAGCGTAGCAGGGCGTTGACTACTCCGATATCAATGAATGCACCATAGGGCTTAATTGCGCTTACCAAACCAAGTACGACCTGACCCACTTCTAGACGATGGCTGAGTGCCAGATGCCCACGGTATTCATCCACCTCCAGAATCTTTAAAGGCAGTTCTTCTCCAACTAACTCTTCCTTGGCTTTAGGAGTGGAGAGGTAAGAACTAAGAATCTTGCCACGCAAACCTTCAATCCCTACTAATACGCCGTATCGATAAGTATCAATAACTTTAGCGGACAACGTAACGTTTTCGGCTTGCATTTGACGCACTCTCTCCCAAGCCAGCTTTTCTTCTCGCTGTCGAATGGAAAGGGAAAGCATCAAATTCCCGGCTTCATCGTATTTTCTCACGATCAAGAATTCGCGGGTTTCATTTAGTTGCAAGGCTTCTTCTGGAGAGTCAATCTCATTAATTGACATCTCCGAAATTGGGAGAAAAATAGCTGTTGGTGCGCCAATGTCAATTAAAGCGCCTCCCGGCTCCAGAGCGATCGCTTTACCAATTACAACGTCGCCAGGACAAAAGCTAGATAAAGTTGAGTTCAAAAATGTTCGGCTGTAACTACCACATCTTTAACGCATACTATAGCATATTTGTCAACTGCTAGTTGCTAATGACCAATAACCAAAGAAGCCTGGTTTTCTGTTTCACCAGGCTCTAACAAAGGAAGTTGATGATTTTCAAGAGAATTTGTTACTCTTATTTCTTCCTGTGTTCCACTGCCATGACTTCGCAGATGATTCAAGGTATCTACAAAATCTCGAATTCCTTGAAACTGGCGATATACAGAGGCAAAACGGATATATGCAACTTCGCTGATAGATTGCAGACGTTGAAGGACTAATTCCCCAATTTCTTGACTGGTAACTTCTCTAACGATTCGCTGCTGTAATTCTGCTTCAATTTCATCAACCAATATTTCCAGAGTTCCTTGGGGGATGCCGGTTTTTTCACAGGCTCGAACAATCCCACGAATTAACTTGGAACGGTCAAAGGAGTCTCGCTGACCCCCCCGCTTGATCACTGTAATCGGAACAAATTCAATGCGTTCGTAGGTGGTAAAGCGATGATTGCACTTCAAACACTCGCGGCGTCGCCGGATACTTTGTCCGGCTTCTGTAGAACGGGACTCAAGGACACGGCTATCGGTGTACTGGCATAAAGGACATTGCATTTTAAAAAGTCCTCGCTTGTTGGATAGACGAGCGTGAGGAAGGATTAGAATTATCTGCCACTTTACTAAATAAATACCTAAAATTGGAAAAGCTGAGCCGGTTATTGCCCGTACCTTGTGGAAATACAAGGGTACGGACAGTTGCGGCTCAGTAGCTTTTCCTAAATATTAAGTTGTCGTGCTGCGAGCTTTAGGTGCGAATTACTTCTTCTCAATCCGAGGAGGTTCGCGGAAAGCGATCGCAAAGAAGAGAGTACCCAATGCGAGGGTCAAAATCAAAATGTAAGCAGCGGCTTCCATATCAGAATTTCCTGATTGTTTGCTTTACTACCAGTCTACCTTGTCAAGAAAAACTAAAAAGGCAAAAGGCGGAAGAAAAATTTTTAACTTTTGCCCTTTGCCCGATTACCTTTCTAGACAGCTTCCTTCTTGCGGGTACTCTTGTCACCCACTTTCTGGAACAGACCCCACTCAACCTGCTCTTCCAAGTCAGCCTCAACCCCAGCAAACACATCCCGGAACAGAGTCCGAGAGCCATGCCAGAGGTGCCCGAAGAAGAACAACAGGGCAAATACAGCGTGTCCGAATGTGAACCAGCCGCGGGGGCTGGTGCGGAACACCCCGTCAGAATTCAAGGTTTCGCGGTCGAATGCAAAAGGCTCACCTAGCTGAGCTTTACGAGCAAATTGCTTCACTTTAGCTGGATCATCAAAAGTTTTCCCATCCAAAGCACCGCCGTATAAGCTTACAGTGACACCCGCTTGCTCAAAGCTATTTTTGGATTCTGCCCGACGGAACGGAATATCGGCGCGAATCACCCCGTCTTTATCGGTCAAGATCACGGGGAAGGTTTCAAAGAAGTTGGGAAGACGACGTACCGACAATTGCCGACCTTCAGCATCTGTGAATACCGGATGCCCTAACCAAGCCTGAGCAATCCCATCTCCCTTATTCATTGGACCTGCGCGGAACAAACCACCCTTCGCAGGGCTGTTTCCGACATAGTCATAAAACGCCAGTTTTTCTGGAATTTGTGACCAAGCTTCGGTAGCGCTCATCCCATCAGCCATATTGGCTTGAATGCGCCGGTCAATTTCCTGTTGGAAGTAACCGCCATCCCACTGATAACGGGTAGGGCCAAACAGCTCAATTGGAGTTGTCGCACTGCCGTACCACATCGTACCTGCCACAACGAAGGCGGCAAAGAATACAGCGGCAATACTGCTGGAAAGCACGGTTTCGATGTTCCCCATCCGCAAAGCTCTGTAGAGCCGCTCTGGGGGTCGAACTGCTAGGTGAAACAAACCAGCGATAATTCCGACAACACCTGCTGCAATGTGGTGAGCGACGACACCCCCAGGATTGAACGGGTTAAAGCCATCGGGTCCCCACTCTGGCGCGACAGGTTGGACGCTGCCAGTGATACCGTAGGGGTCGGAAACCCACATACCAGGGCCAAATAGTCCCGATAGGTGAAATGCACCGAATCCAAAGCACAAAAGACCCGACAAAAGCAGGTGAATGCCAAACATCTTTGGCAAGTCGAGCGCTGGTTCGCCGGTGCGGGGGTCTCTAAACAGTTCCAAATCCCAGTAAACCCAGTGCCAAACGGCAGCCAGGAACAGCAGACCGGAAAGGACAATATGAGCGGCAGCAACGCCTTCAAATGACCATACGCCAGGGTAGTTTCCTGAGCTGCCAGTAATGCTCCAGCCACCCCAGGATTCGGTTACACCCAAGCGAGCCATGAATGGCAGTACAAACATCCCTTGACGCCACATGGGGTTCAGGACTGGGTCGCTGGGGTCAAAAATTGCGAGTTCGTACAGGGCCATTGAACCGGCCCAGCCTGCCACGAGGGCAGTATGCATCAGGTGTACAGAAATCAATCGACCTGGATCGTTCAGAACGACTGTGTGTACTCGGTACCAGGGTAGTCCCATTGACTACGCTCCTCCTCAGATGAATAAGTGTCTACTTCGACGCTTCTTTTTTTATGTGCGATTTGCCGTTGTTTACCATAATCTAAGCCAGAGAAGCTCTCTTGCAAGACTGCGGGACTGTTTCACAAGGCAAAAGTGAAAATGAAAGATTATGTTACCTACTCTTAGCTTCAAGATCCATGCCGATTGCAGGCTTTATGCGTGAGAGTTTTGCGTACTTGATGTTTTACCTCGGCAGATGTTGCAGACACGATTTATCGCGTCGATGAGGTTTTTGGCCTCGTCACACCAGGTTCACGCCATTCCTAGGTCGGAAGACCGAGGGGAGTTACCATTTAAAGAAGTGTAACTATTGTTAGAATCCATTGCAAGCGGGTTGACAGTTGGGATTAAGGTAGCGATCGCATTCTTAACGTTTCATCCCGATTCCTGGGTACTGCTGAGTTGGGGTAACGCTGCTGACTCGTTCATTCTCTGGATGACATCTTCAGCATCAATCAAGCGTTTTAGCACTACTTGACCAATATTCTGATTGCCTGAGTCAGTTGGGACATGAGCTGTGGGTTTGACTTCGACCATGAGAATAGCGTCTTCTACTCGATACAGCCACAGTTTTTCGCCTTGCTCGAAAATGCAAAGGTTCATTTGCTGAATTTCGGGTTTGCGTCGCCAGGAGTTTTCGTTCCACAAGCCGCCGAATTCCCATACTCGACCGACAGTCCATCCATCAGAAAGGAAAAAATACTTCACGAACTTTCAACTTTCTTTATACAGGCGCTAGATTTGGAAGTTGTTCACCATTAACTACCACTTCTATCACCCAGATGTCCTGGTTATAACGAAATCTGCTCTCTTAGAAACTATAAATTAAACTTATGAGTATATTTTGTTACCCTTTCTCAGGAAGCGTGACTAAAGTTGTGATCGCGCCTATGTGAGCTTGAGGGAATGCAAAAGGATTCAAGGCGAAGCGAACAAAGCGTCCCTTGGCTAGCGCATCTTGGTTGATGAAGGCGATCGCACTTTGTATAATTTAAATTAAAATACCCTACAAAAAAGATATTTTAGCTAGATAATAATGAATTAAAAAGACACGGGTACCCGTGTCTTTTTAAAACGTTTCGCAGTACAGAGAAATTAATTTGAGTCTTGGCATAGTAACCAACCTTGTATTTAATCGACAAATCTTGAATACAAAACCTCATCCGAAAAATCCGAGTGATATGCTTTAACTTGAAAAGAATCAACCAATAGAATTAAGTTTATATACTGCCTAAATTGGGTTTATTTTGCCACTCAATAGCTGGAACTCCAACCAGACTGGTGTAATCGCTAATATGAAGGATGAGTCCTTGCTACTCAGGCACTTACCATGACCATGACCGCGCGATCGCCCATAGAATTTCAAGACGCTTTTGATGTTGTTGTAGTTGGAGCCGGACACGCCGGTTGCGAAGCTGCCCTTGCTACAGCACGATTGGGCTGTCGTACTTTGCTGCTAACCCTTAACCTGGACAAAATTGCTTGGCAACCGTGTAACCCAGCAGTAGGTGGTCCTGCCAAGTCCCAGGTGACGCATGAAATCGATGCGTTGGGTGGGGAAATTGGGAAAATGGCGGATCGCACCTACCTACAAAAGCGGATTCTGAACTCCTCACGAGGACCTGCGGTATGGGCATTGCGGGCGCAGACGGATAAACGGGAATATGCGGCGGTGATGAAGGAGATTGTCGAGAACCAGGAAAACTTGACAATCCGCGAAAGCATGGTCACAGATTTGGTAATCGGCGCTAACGATGAAGTGATTGGCGTCGAGACTTATTTTGGTGTGGCGTTTGGGTGCAAAGCAGTCATCCTGACAACAGGCACTTTTTTGGGGGGTCGCATCTGGGTTGGTAACAAGTCGATGTCAGCGGGTCGTGCGGGGGAATTTGCCGCAGTTGGGTTGACAGAAACTTTGAATCGGCTAGGGTTTGAAACGGGACGGCTAAAGACGGGAACTCCAGCACGGGTTGATAAGCGATCGCTAGACTATACTAATTTGGAACCCCAGCCGGGTGATACGGAGGTGCGGTGGTTCAGCTTTGACCCCTCCGTTTGGGTGGAACGGGAACAGATGCCTTGTTATCTGACCCGGACAACGCCGGAGACTCATCGGATTATTCGAGAAAATCTGCACCTGTCGCCAGTCTATGGCGGTTGGGTGGATGCAAAGGGGCCGCGTTATTGTCCTAGCATTGAAGATAAAATTGTGCGCTTTGCCGATAAGGAAAGCCACCAGATTTTTATTGAACCGGAAGGACGGGAGATTCCAGAACTGTATATCCAAGGGTTTTCGACGGGATTGCCGGAGAATTTGCAGTTGCAAATGTTGCGAAGTCTCCCCGGCCTAGAAAACTGTACGATGCTGCGTCCAGCTTATGCGGTGGAGTATGATTATCTACCTGCAACCCAGTGCTATCCGACACTGATGACCAAAAAGGTAGAGGGACTATTTTGTGCTGGTCAAATTAACGGCACAACCGGATATGAAGAAGCTTCTGCTCAAGGGATTGTAGCGGGAATCAATGCAGCTCGATTTGTCCGCAATCAAGAAATGATTGTGTTCTCGCGCGAACACAGTTACATCGGAACGCTAATGGACGATCTGTGTACCAAAGATTTGCGGGAACCTTACCGGATGCTAACTAGCCGTTCTGAGTATCGATTGTTACTGCGTTCAGATAATGCAGATCAGCGCTTGACGCCTTTGGGTCGGGAAGTCGGCTTAATTGATGACCGCCGCTGGGAGTTGTTTCAACACAAGCAAGCGAATATTGTCGCTGAGAAAGAACGGTTGTACTCAACGCGGATTAAGGAGCATGATGAGATTGGGAAGGCGATCGCGTCCGACACCCAACAAGCCATCAAAGGCTCGATTACTCTGGCTGATTTGCTACGACGCCCTGGTTTCCACTACGTTGATTTAGATCGTTACGGGCTGAGCAACCCCAGCCTAGATTCCGTGGAGAAGGAAGGCGCAGAAATCGATCTCAAATACTCTGGGTATCTTCAGCGTCAACAGCACCAAATTGACCAAGTGAGCCGTCATGCAAACCGCCAACTACCACCGGATCTAAATTATGCGGCGATCGAGACGCTCTCGAAAGAGTCTCGCGAAAAGTTAGCGCAAGTGCAACCGCTCACGATTGGGCAAGCGGCTCGAATTGGCGGCGTCAATCCGGCTGATATCAACGCTTTACTGGTATATCTAGAATTGCGCTCTCGGCAAGCCCCGTTGGTTAGCAGCCACTCATCATAGGGGCTTCCTCGGTGCCGTCTCCTTATCTTAGGGAACAAGGAAAACGTCAACAACTGACAAGAGAGACGACGAATCTCGTCTCTCTACCCGCTGACAATTGACAAGGGACAAAAAGCATGGTTTGCTAACTGGGTCAAGCCCAATTTAACGATAAATTTGGCTTGGTCGCCACGGGAAAATATAAGCTAGAAGTAAGCCTTTCTTTGAACCAATCAGTCAGGGAGCATTGACAACTGATTGCCGTAGGGAATAATGTCCCCCAATTAGGAATTTATTCACAGATATAAGCCCTATAAAATACCTTAAGGCTTATCGTTGATTCAGTGTAGCCACGAGAGTGAGCAATCGATGACTCAGGATGTTAGCAATAACCAAAGGGACTCAGCACCCTTGGCAAATTCCACTTCTATCCAACCTTGGTCGGTTGACAAATATGCCGATCAATTGATGGACGACTTGTTTGCAGACATCGACCGGGTTTTGGAGGGCGGCAGCATCTCAACTCCAGAGCAGCCGCAGTCAGAGTATATCTCCTTGCAACCTGTCCAAGTTTCGCAAGTTACATTGCCCCCGACCTGGGTGCCACCAGAGGATCTACTCCAGGAGCAACCAGACAACACACCCCGTAGTATTGTGCAAACGCCTTTGGCGCTGGATATCAGCGCAGAGGAGATTCAACCCGTAGACGGCAATCATCGTGGGGAAGGCAAACTATTCGAGAAGCTCCTGCTGGGGCTGGCTTTGGCATCGGCGGCAGTGACATTGCTGCTGTGGATGGTGAGTCAGGGCAGGCTGAATTGGCTCTTTTCGCCCCCCGCAACGGTTCCGCCCGTCAGCCAAGAGGTTCAGTCTAAAGCAGATGATCAGTTTGTGAACTATATGGAGCGATCGCTCGAAGTCATCGATCGCAAGGCCGACGCGAACAAACGTCCGGGAAGTGCTAACGTGCCCCAAGGGACTAATCCGCCACCCGTGACAACTGTCCCTGGAAATGCGGCTGGGGCAGCGAGAGGATCGGGTGTTATGGAAAGAGTTTACATCCCCATCTATCCATCACCCCAAAGTCAGTCTGTAGTTCCACAATCTGCCTTAGGACTGCAAGGCGTTTCCCCCTTAGTACGTCCTCCCTTGCTTCCGTCACTGCCAAGGCGTCCGGTACCGCCAGTGCGTCCCGCGCCCTCAGTCAGTTCGATGCTGCCAGTACGTCCCAAACCTCCAGTTAGTTCGATGCTGCCGCCAGTACGTCCCAAACCTCCAGTCAGCCGTCCGGCACCGTCGGTTCGTCCCGCAGCACTTCCATTGGGTTCCAAACCTCTGACACTGCCTCCGATGGCTGCCACAATGCCCCGACTTCCTATCCCTGCCTTACCACCCCTCGCACCCCCAGCACCCCCAGCACCCCCAGCCGCAGCACCTGCACCCATCCCCGATCCAGCTCCGACAGCGATACATACGCTTGTGGGAGTTCTAGAGTTGGGCGATCGCTCTGCGGCTCTATTTGACTTTGGCGGTGTTGCCAACCGCATCCGCGTGGGCGAAAATATTGGCTCTAGTGGATGGACTTTGGTTTCCGTCTCCAATCAGGAAGCGGTGATTCGACGCAATGGAGAAGTCCGTTCTGTTTATGTTGGGCAGAAGTTTTGAATAAGTCATTAGTAATTTAGTGATGAGTCTATTACTAATGACCAATGACTAATGGCGGATGAGCGATCGCTCCTAATTGCTAACATGATGACAAACCTGTAGTCGGAGTTCTTGCAGTGGGTCTATTTGACGATTTCAGCCGGTTTTTAGAAACCCGATTAGAAGAATTCTTGCGGAATAATCCTCATTTGGAATTACAGGCGCTAGAAGAGCAGCTACGGGAACAAGAAGACGACGCCCTCAAGCTGATTGCAGACCTGCAACTGCAAGAGAAAAAATTACAGGATGAAATTCTCTCAACCGCTCAAGAAATTCAGCGTTGGCATATTCGGATTGAAAAGGCAAAAGCTGCCAACAGGTTCGATTTAGTCCAGCCTGCCCAAGAGCGAGAAGCCGCCCTGCTGCGCCAAGGGAATCAACTTTGGGGGCAGATGCAAGGGATTAAACAGCGAACTGAGCAAGCAAAACAGCTACAGCGTCAAATTCAGGTTCGCCGACAGGAAGTCCATACGAAAGCCGTTCAAGCGCAAGCAGCCCGTGCAAGTTCTCAAACTCAGCAGCGTGCGGAGACGGTTGGCTGGAATCAGAATTACCACCGCCCGATCAACAGTGGTCCCGATCCATTAGAGGCTAAATTTAAGCACTGGGAAGCGGACGACGAGCTTGAGCAGTTGAAGCGAAATATTGGGCGGTGAAGAGTTTTTGAGGTGGGTAATAGGTAATGGGTAATTGGGAGAAGTGATATTAACTTTGGTTGATTACCCGTAATAAAAGAACCCCACCCCGCCATCACCTACGGCTCCGGCTCCCCTCTCTGCTTGCGGGAAGGGGTTGGGGGTGGGGTTTCCGGAGATTTTTGCCCTAGCGAGATTTCATATCTGCGATCGCGCCTCTGGTCACTCCAGCGATCGCTTGCTCCGTTGCCTTGGGTAAGTGATAATATTTACCCCCTGATTGCTTTGCCAATTCCTTCGCGAAGCCAGTGGAAATAAATTTATTTTCCGTATCAATCACTAACAACTGAATCCCCAAAGCGCGAATTCTGGCAGCAATATCCAACAATTCAGCTTTAATATCTGGCTTTTCCCCTTCCTGCATCGGTTCGCCCAAAGAACGAGCTAAAGGAATATTGCCCCGCCCATCGGTAATCGCCACAATCACCACCTGACCGATATCTCCAGACATCTGAGCATTCATCCCGACGCGCACTGCCTGAGTCAAACCATGAGCCAGAGGGGAGCCGCCGCCACAAGGCAATAGCTCCAGACGCCGCCGCGCTAAGGCAATCGAACGGGTGGGCGGTAGCAGCACATCAGCTTGTTCTCCCCGGAAGGGAATCAACGCCACTTGGTCGCGGTTCTGATAGGCTTCCGTCAGCAGGCGCATCACTGCACCCTTTGCTGACTGCATCCGGTTCAACGCCATCGAACCAGAGGCATCAACGACGAAAACGACTAGCGCCCCGGCTTTCCGGACTAAGCGCTTGGAGCGAACATCCCCCTGCTCGACGAATACCCGCCGATCTCCTCTTTGTTCTCCCTGACCTAGAGGGGATTGGGCGATCGCGGCATCGTTTCGCTCCCGCCTCGCCTTTTGGTAGGGTGCAGCGGCTCTGAGCGTTGCATCAACAGCAATTCGCCGCACCTTGCCTTTCGGCAACATTGGCTTGACGTAGCGCCCTCGATCTTCTGAGATGATCAGACTGCGACTGCCCGACTTGCCGTGACGTTGCGCCATCTGAGCAAAGTAAAGCACGGTGGGGTCGAGGATGACACCCTCTGGATCAAAGACAAATTCTTCTGGAATGCTAGGCTGATCGTCCTGGGGTTCTTCCGGTTCCTCTGGTTCCTCTTCATCCTGCTCATCCTGCTCTTGCTGAGATTCATCTTGGGGGGGAGGCGGTGGGGGAGGCGGCGGAGGTGTTTCTTCTGGTGGCGTCTGCACTACTGTTGCGCGAGGCACGATCACTAATTCCACCGCACGGCGTAAGTCTTCCGCCGTCACGTTAGTGCGTCCTTCTAAAGCAGCAGCCGCCTTAGCAACTCGCACCGCAAAGAGTTCGGCTCGATGTCCCTGCACTCCGCCTCGAATTGCTTCATCTACTAGATAAGCAATTTGTTCGCGGGTGATGCGAACATCCTTCAGCCATTCCCGCGCCAAGACGATCTGAGTTTTCAGGTTGTCGATGTCTTCGGTGTACTGTTCTAGAAATTTTTCTGGGGATTTGGCGTAGGCGAGAGCTTGTTCTACTGCTTGCACTCGTTCATCTAAGCCGAGGACACCATCAGCGGAAAGCGCGATCGCAATTCTATCGAGCAAATGTTCTCGCAGTGGCCCTTCTTCCGGGTTATAGGTGGCAATAAATAAAGGCTTACAAGGATGCTGAAAGCTAATCCCCTCCCGCTCAATCTGGTTGCGCCCTTCAGATAAAACGGTCAGCAGTTGGTTAGCAATTTGCTCATCAAGTAGATTAATTTCGTCTACATAGAGGACGCCCCGGTGTGCTGCCGCCAGTAACCCAGGCTGAAATATCGTGTCCCCCTGTTTAACGGATTGCTCGACATCCACAGAACCTAGCAGTCGATCTTCTGTGATTCCCAAAGGAATTTGCACGAATGGAGCCGGAATCACCTGCGCGTCAATCTGAGCATCCGGCTGGGCACCCGCTTCTACCAATAATTTGTCATCCCACTCGCTGGGGGAATCGGGGTCGCAATTGCTAATCGATCCTTTGACGACTTCAATGGGGGGCAAAAGGGAGTGCAAGGCGCGTGCCATGACCGATTTAGCAGTCCCGCGACGACCCGCGATCGCTACCCCTCCCAGTCCGGGATCAATTGCTGCCAATAGCAGCGCCATTTTTATTGCTTCTTGCCCCACAACAGCAGCGAGGGGGAAGGCGGGGTTAGCTACAGATGCAGGCATAGTTTAAAAGCGATGCAAGTCCAATTTTTCAGCATAGCGCAAAGTTTGTCGCCTTCAACTAAGCCCTCCGCTTAAAATCCACCTAATTAACCTTGACATCCAAGTTTTTCCAATGCTAGATTTAGCCCATACATTGCAGACAGTACAAAAATCTCGCATTAAAGAAGTTTTGAATGCTGTCTCAGGTACACGGTTTTTTTGTTTCCTACTGAGCGTCTAGTCAACCATTTGGCTGAACAGTATGTCCGTTCAAATGGTTGACTGCACGCTTAGCAGGAAGCTAAAAGTTCTGTACCTGAGACTGCAACTTCAATACTCCTCAGGCAAAAGAGTTGATTCAGGCTATTAACTTAGTCGGGGTTTATTATCTTTTTTTTAAATCCTTCACTCGGCTTTTTTCTAAGGTTAGATGCGCGATTTGTTGATGCTGTCCATTCAACCCGTATTTTGGACGTATCAAAATGAAAAGCATTTTTGGATCTTCCCAAACAAAAATCAACAAGCAGAAACCGTTAGTTTCAATTTACTGGGATTCTCAAAATGTCCCCTTTACAGAAGAAAAAGCAAAGTTAATGGCGGCTTTTGCCAATTCAAAAGGGCGTTTGATTAGTGGAAAGGTTTACTACAATTCAAAGTCCGGAAACCATTTTTTTACCGAAAAAAATCTAGGAAGTATTGGTTTCACTGGGATTGATGTCCCTTGTCCTTTAAAGAACGCTGCTGATGATCGATTAATGAGTGACTATCTTGAAGATATTCACGGCAACCAGCCTCCCGATGTGGCTATTATTGTATCGGGAGATGGGGATTTCAAAAAGTTAGTTTTGAATCAGAAAAAGTTGAGTAAAAAGGCGATAGTTGTCGCTCAACGAGGTAATGTGAAGCAAAATCTAAAAATTGTTGCTGATGACTTTCACTTTGTAGATGAACTACCTAACTTAGTTAGCAACAAGGCAGTGATTCAGAAAGATGGCAAGTTGCCTTATATCACCTACGATGATGCTGTTAACTGCTTTATTGAAGCTATCAAAACTGCGGTTCGAGAGGGTAGGAGTACAACATATTCCATCATTGCCAGCCTGATGTGTCAAAGTCAGCGGTTTCCTAACTATAAAGGGGTTTCCACGATTCATAAACCTGATGGGACGAAATTTTCAAGCTTCAAAAATTTTGTTGCGGCTGTCGTAAAACAGGGCAAAATAAAATTACAAAATGATGAAATATTGTTAGTATAGTTAAGCCGATTACTGAAAGGTTGAGAATCAAGCGATCGCTACTTATCAAAAACTCGGTTTGGACAGAAATCGAGTTTATCCAAAAGCCGCCCACTAGCGGCTTTTTCGTGTTCGCCTAATTAACAACCATCAATTACTGGTACTGATAGTTCCATGCAATTAATTTACCCAAAAACAGGAGAGATAAAAATGAAATTGCCAACATTTCAGAATGAAAAAATTTTGCTTCATGCGCTTACTCACCGTTCTTATGCCAATGAAAACCCGGGAGAGTGCGAAAACAACGAGCGTCTAGAATTTTTGGGTGATGCTTTGCTAACTTTCTTAAGTGGCGAATATCTCTATCGTCGTCATCCAAAAATGGGAGAAGACCAAATGACTCGTAGGCGTTCCGCGTTGGTAGATGAAAAGCAGCTAGCAAAGTTCGCTACCGAGATTGGTTTAAACTTCAAAATGCGGTTAGGTCAAGGAGCCATTCGCGAGGGAGGCTACTACAATCCAAATCTACTAAGTAGCACCTTTGAAGCCGTCGTCGGCGCTTATTATCTAGATAACAATTTAGATGTTGAGAAAGTCCGCGATTTTGTAGAACCGCTATTTGATTCCGTTCCGGAAGATATTGTAGTGTCTCTCTCCAATGTGGACTCAAAAAATCGGTTTCAGCAATGGGTGCAAGCAGACCCCGATCTTGGCTCAGCGCCACCAAAATATGTCACAAAACAAGCAGGAGGAACACCCCATGCTCCAGAGTTCATCGCCACAGTGTTTGTAGGTGATAAAGCCTACGGGGAAGGTAAAGGACGCAGCAAAAAAGATGCTGAGAAAGCTGCTGCTGAAGATGCACTGTCCAAACTGAAAAAACGAGGGCTGGTGTAAGCTGGAATTCTGGAAAAACTCTAACTTTCGGGTCTTTTAACTTCTTGACAAGGCGCTGCAAACTCAAAGAAGAGTGGTAGCGCAGACTAGAAGTTAGTTATGAAGCCAAAAGATATAGTAGGACTGCTTAAAGACACATTTTCAGAATGGCAAGAAGATAAGGCATCGCGGTTAGCGGCGGCGCTAGCGTATTACACCGTGTTTTCTCTAGCACCGCTAGTCATTATTGCGATCGCGATCGCTGCCTTAGTATTTGGGCAAGAAGCTGCTCAAGGCGGAATAGAAGAGCAACTTCGAGGCTTACTCGGTATGCAGGGTGCCGAAGCCGTCGAAGAAATGATCGCGAATTCTCGCAAGGCAGAGCAAGGCACAATTGCCACCCTGATTAGCGTTGGTCTACTCCTGTTCGGTGCTTCCGGCGTTTTTGGTCAGCTGCAAGATTCACTAAACACCATCTGGGAAGTCGCTCCCAAGCCTGGACGCGGCATCAAAGGCTTTATCAAAGACCGATTTTTGTCCTTCTCGATGGTACTGGGCATCGGCTTTTTGCTCTTGGTTTCCCTCATCTTGAGCGCTGGTTTAACAGCAGTCGGCGATTATTTCGGTCATTTGATACCCGGCTTGCCCTTCCTGCAAGTCCTAAACTTTCTCCTTTCCTTCGGCGTCGTGACGGTGCTGTTCGCGTTGATGTTTAGAATTTTGCCAGATGCCAAAATTGCCTGGGGTGACGTTTGGATCGGTGCTGCCATCACTTCTTTACTCTTTACCGTTGGTAAGTACTTACTGGGGTTGTATCTTGGGAATGGCAGCGTCGGCTCAACCTACGGTGCTGCGGGATCGTTTGTAGTGCTGCTGTTGTGGGTGAATTATTCCGCCCAGATTCTCTTTTTCGGTGCCGAATTTACCCAAGTCTATGCCAACAAGTACGGCTCTCGAATTGTCCCCTCTAAAAATGCCGTACCCCTTACCGACGAAGCAAGGGCACAGCAGGGAATGCCGCGCACTGATGACATCAAAGCATCTGGCGCACAAGATCAACGCGATCGCGCCTCTGGAACGTCTACCAGCACCATACAGCAAGTAGAGCCGCCAAAGTCCAGACACCCGATGGTAACACTCCTCGCGTTAATGATTGGCGTTTACCAAGGCTTTGCTTCTCTAGTGGGTGCAAAAGGAAAGAAGAACAACAGACAAAAATAATGTATTCTGGGAGACTTTGCTGCGATTTATCAGGTGAGTTTTCTTAGGCGCAGAGGCTATCAGTATATGTTTTTGTTTGTTACAACTTTCTCATAAGTATTGACTTTGTTAGGCAAGATAGCAGTAAAGGCAGAAACAACTTTAGCTTGGGCTTTGTCTACCCCCAGTGGAAATGGTGACGGAAGATGCAAAACGTTAGCCTTCCGTTCGCTGCCCATATAGATTTATTTATACCTGTGGCAGTGCTTTTAGCCCTTGCATTTACTGAGACTGACCTTTAGGGTAAAGTCGTAATGTACGAACACGCGAATATTTTGCGTGCTAGAAACCAGTCCGATTGACTTGTTCGCTGCCATGAATCACTTCTTTCTTGCTGAAAGACTAAGAAGCAAGACAGCAACAAAGCTCTTGAATAAAGGATTAAATTTATGAATCCCTCTGAAGACAAACACATTACATACATGGAATTGGAATCAGAACAAACGAACCCAATCCAGACTAGAAATAATTCTCAGCTTACTAGCATGAATGGGACGGAAAGTGGAAATCTCGATAAAGTTAGAGATATTCTTTTCGGGAACCAGACGCGGGAATACGAAAAAAGGTTTGCTCGTTTAGAAGAACGTTTAGTGAAAGAATCCACTAACTTACGCGATGATACGAGAAAACGCTTAGATAGTATTGAAAACTATCTCCGAAAAGAACTTGAATCAATAACAGCTCGATTAAAAACTGAGCAATCAGAACGAGACGAGTCCGTAAAAGGACTTTCACTGGAACTGAAAAACTTAATCAGTTCTTTGGAAAGAAAGCTTGCCCAACTAGATGAAGAAAGTACAACAAAAGAGCGAGACTTGCGTCAGCAGATTTTAGAGCAATCTAAAAATCTAGACGATGAGATTCGACAAAAATATGAAGAACTTTTGGCTGCATTGGAACGAGAAGCCCAAGAACTTCGTAATGATAAGACAGACCGTTCTACTCTGGCATCTCTGTTTGCAGAACTAGCGATGAGACTGAACAATCAAGTGGGAACTTCTGGCAAGGAATAATTCTTCTAGAAGAGAAGTTTTTAAGGAGGGAATTCAGAATTATCCGTCCCTAGGTTACTAAATCGCTCTAGCTCCCTCATCTAATGTCCGCATAAAAATTTAGTTGTTGAATAGGGGGATTTGAGCAATGGCTGACTATTCCGCCCATAATTTATCTAGCAATTCTCCAGAGAATAATCTTTCAACTAACGAAGATCTCTCTGAGCTTCGGAGTCTGCTCCTTGGTTTTGAGCAAAGCGAACTTGATAAATTGCATGAGCGACTGAATAATCCCGATATTCACGCAGAGGATATCAGCCGACTGCTTCCAGAAGCGATTATTCTACGGACACTGCAAGATAAGCAGCTAAGCGAGGCAATCGTGCCCACAGTCGAAGAAGCCATTCATTTATCGGTCAAAAAAGACCTGAATATCCTCTCAGAGGCGATTTTTCCTGTAATCGGTCCAGCCATTCGCAAAGCGATCGCAACTGCTCTAGAAACCACAGTCCAGTCTCTCAATCAAACAGTGGAACATAGCTTGTCTCCACAAAGCTTTAAGTGGCGATTGGAAGCTTTACAGACAGGCAAATCATTTGCCGAAGTTGTTCTTCTCCGTACTCTTCTCTATCGAGTTGAACAAGTTTTTTTGATTCACAAAAAAACTGGATTGTTACTTCAGCACGTAGTAGCGCCAAACGTAGCCGCTCAGGATGCAGACCTAGTTTCAGCGATGTTAACAGCGATCCGGGATTTTGTCCAAGACTCTTTTAGCGTCCAAACCGGCGATTCTCTAGAAACGTTGCAGTTTGGTGAACTCACCATTTGGATTGAACCTGGTCCGCAGGCAATATTAGCAGGGATTATCCGGGGAACTGCACCTAAGGAATTAAAGTTAGTGTTTCAAGAAATAATAGAGAAGATTCACCTCAAATACGACCAGAAATTTAATTCGTTTGAGGGAGATACTGCTCCTTTTGAAGGCAGCACGCTTTATCTTGAAGATTGCTTTCAGGCTCAGTATCAACCCAAAAAAACAAAACCTTCCCCTGTTATCTGGATTTTATTAAGCTCTATATTAATAGCTTTGGGTAGCTGGTTCTTTTTTGACTTCACAGACAAACAGCGCTGGGCAGCGTATTTGGAAAAATTAAATGCCCAGCCAGGAATGACCGTAGTTACTTCCGAAAAACGTCAGGGAAAATATTTTATTTCTGGGCTTCGAGATCCCTTAGCGGCAGATCCAATTCAGATAATGAAAAAATCAAATATTAATCCCAAAACAGTTATTAGCCGCTGGGAGCCTTACTTATCTTTTTATCCAAAGTTTACCGAAACCAGAGCTAAAGACTTGCTCCAACCTCCGGTAACTGTATCTTTAATTGTTGATGAAAGCGGAATTCTACATGCTAAAGGTTCTGCGCCTTATCAATGGATTGTTGAAACTAGAAAACTGGTGCGAGCCATTCCCGGAATTAATAAATTCGACGAAAATAATCTTGTTGAGATGGAACTCAAAGAACTTGAGCGCAGCAAAAACGAGATTGAAAAACAATTACTTCTTTTTACAGAGGGAAGAACACAACTTCAACCCGGACAGGAGGCAAGGATACAAAACCTTATTAAAGAAGTTCAAAAGCTTACGAATACCGCGCCCTATTTAAGTAAAAACATCCAGATTAAAATTTTAGGACACGCTAACAAAATAGGCTCAGAAGAGAGAAATCTGATCCTAAGCCAAGGGCGTGCTAATGCCATCCTTGCTACTCTAGTTTCGCAAGGAATCAAAAAAACCAATCTTTCTGCCGTAGGTGTGGGTACTGGAGAAACTGTGGATAAGAAACGCCCACAGGATCGAGCATTGAGCCGCAGCGTCTCTTTCAAGGTAATTTTAACTGATACCCCCAGTAGAGAGATAAACCGGCGATGATCCAGAAAAAAATGTGTATGGTAGGTGCCTTCGCCACCGGAAAAACAAGTTTGGTCGCGCGTTTTGTTAGAAGTATTTACTCGGACACTTATCAGACCACTGTAGGAGTAAAAATTGACAAAAAATCGCTCAGTGTAGGAGGAAAAGAATTAAATCTCATCCTTTGGGATCTTTACGGAGAAGACGAATTCCAAAAGGTTCGGATGTCGTATCTGCGGGGTTCGTCAGGCTATTTCTTAGTAGCTGATGGAACCCGTCGCACCACCTTAGATAAAGCTTTTACTCTGCAAAAAAGAGTAGAAGATACAATTGGCACTCTTCCCTTCATTTTGGTACTTAACAAATGGGATTTAACGGAGGAATGGGATATTGATGAGACGGCGATGGATGAAATGGCGGAAAGGGGTTGGCTGGTCATTAAAAGCAGCGCAAAAACAGGTTTAGGTGTAGAGGAAGCTTTTCTAACGCTTGCGAAGAAAATGATGGAGGCATAGATGCTTGACCTCCCTTCGCCAATTCTGAATTATATTCACACTTTGGCAGTCGAAAATCGTTCTCCAGCCTATCTACTGGTAGAAAAAGATGGTTGCTTGTCCGATTGGGGAGGGAAACTGGAAGCCTATGGATTGAATGATTTGCAAAAAGGGGAATACGTCGGGAAACAAGTCTTTTTTCTAGAAGGTCTTTTTCCTCTAAACGGTTCTCCTATCTGTATCCCTTGCATGAAAACAGAATATGGGCTTTCCGCAGATGTCCATCTTGTACCTGGGGAAGAGAAGGACTGGGTGTTGCTATTAGATGCAACTTTAGAAGAAAGCCAGCACCGCCTGATGCAACAACAAGGAAACGAATTGAACCTTCTGCGAGAGGAACACTGTAAGATATTAAATCACTATTTTGGAAAGGGTGTTACCCAATCACCACAAGCGATTCCTATTCTTCAAGAGAGAGGAGAACGGCGGGATGTAACCATTCTTTCTGTCCATATTTGCGGACTTACTTCCTACAGTGAAAACAATCCTCCGGAAGCGGTTTTTAAAACCCTGAATTTATACATCCCTACGATGCTCCAGGCACTTGTTGATGAAGCTGGTATGGTGAATAAAATAACTGGAGATGTAATAACGGCTTTCTTTGGGGTTATTCCCTCAACGGGATGTCCCAAAAGTCAGGCAATCAAGGCTGCACGAGCTATGATTGAGGCGATCGCAGAGATTGGTAAAGCGAGACAAGGAGAGCTTGGTTCACTGCTCGAAGTTGGTATTGGTATTGCTTCTGGAGCGGTTGCTTTGGGCGTTTTGGGTGGCAAAGGTAGCAGGATATTTAGCGCTATCGGCTACTATGTTAATTTAGCGACTCACCTAGAAAGTCAGGCGCGTCCCAGCGAGATTCTCATCGACGACAATACATTCCAAAAGCTTGATGAGATGAAAAAAAAGTTTTCCAAAAACCCCCTTCTGTTGAAAGGACTTGTTGAACCTATATCAACTTATTCTTGGCGGTTGAAATAATGAGTGAATCTATTACAAGCGAGCTTTTTGCAGCCCTGAATATTGTAGTTTTAGAACGTCTAGATAATGGTTTTTTTTCAATCGTTGGGCTGATGCCAGATTGGTTTAATAATGTCTATAGAGATACTACACAGGAACCGGATAGATTAGATTTAGGTCAGCAATTCCCTTTTCTCGACAACTTTCTCATCGACGCTGAAGATTTCTGGATGGGAAAAGGTACAGAACCCCTAAAATCGGGGCTGTGGACTGAAATTAATATATTAGGAAACGAATGCCATCTTGAGGCATCAGCCGTTTTTCTGAAAGGCAAGAAAATACTTTTGATTGAGTGTTTAGGGATTGCTTATGAAGAGAAACAATCTCTAATCCAAAAGGCAAGGCAAAATAATTTAACTTATCAACATCTTATTAAAGAGATACAGAAAAAAGAAATTTTACTTCATTGCTTTGTCCACGATATAGCAGGACAACTAACGGGACTTAACTGCTGTTTCGCACTTCTTGCTTTAGAAAGTTTGACACCAAAAGGCAGAGAACGTCTAGAAATTGGAAGGAAGCAATGTACCAAGCAACAGATGTTGATTCAGGATATATTGAAGGCATTTTCTGCCGAAGTAAAATCATTAGAAGCTTTTTCACTTGATCCTGTTCACGCTCCGGATGCAATTCTTTGTGCAATGGAAGTTGTGGATGCTTTATTACCGACTTTTACCTTCAATAAAAAGCAGTTGCAATTGGCTGCCGATATTAATCGGTCGAAAGATTGGAAGGTGGTTGGGGAAACCTCGCGTTTGGAGAGGGTTCTTTTTAACTTAGTGGAAAATGCTCTTAGACATAGTCCGGCTAGTTCTACTGTGACTGTTAATCTCCAAGAAGATGGAGAATTTATTCTGGTAAGCGTGGACGATGAGGGTTTTGGTGTACCGCCGGAGCTTTCTAAAAATTTATTTCAAAAATTTTCTCAAGGAAGAGAGAAAGCTGGCAAAGCGGGTTTAGGACTTTATTTTTGTCGGATTACGGTTGAACGCTGGGGTGGCAGTATTGGTTATTCACCCCGTACTGAAAGAGGTTCACGATTTTGGTTTCGGCTTCCTCGACCCGTTGTGCAATCATAAATTTGTATTTTAATTATCTACAAAATTTTCCGCTCGGAGAAGGTACTAAGCGGTTGGAACCGCACAGCGACAGGAAGCATACAAACGAAACCTGCATCAGCAGATTACAAATTTGTATCTAAAGTGATTTCAATCTGGCAGCAATATCGTAGAATCTGAGTGAAATCGTGTGGGAGAAAGCGTGAAATGGAGAGTCGAGTATACGAATTTGACCAGACGCAGAACCAGCTGATTCGGGATCTTGCTCAGAAAATGCGCTTTGTTAGCTACTTTCTGATCGCTTTAGGGGTGCTTCTGGTTATAGATGGGATTGTCAGTATCCGGAAAGGTGAAATAGGCGGCATTGTCAGTGGCGTTGTTCAAATCGTTATTGGTTTTTGGACAAGTAAAGCAGCTTCTTCTTTCCAGCTTATTGTCAATACTCAGGGAAGCGACATGGAAAATTTGATAGGTGCCCTTGGGGAACTTAGAAAACTTTATACACTGCAATACTGGCTGATATTAATAGCGGTCATTTTTGTTGCTGTTGCACTCATTATGGCGCTAGTTTTTGGTGTATTTCAGGTTACTCAATGACGAACTTTTGCTCGTTCATGGGGATGGAGAATGAGTTTAAGAATCAGCAATATATCCATTTTTAAATATTGCGCGATCGCTATCTCTTTCATCCTCTCTCTTTTAGCTGATTGCTATAAACTAAACAGCAGCAATCCATCCAATACGCCTCAAAATTGGATAGCAATAGGTGATAGTTTGGCAATTTTAGCCCAAGAAGACTTCTTGCCTACAACGAATTGTGGGCAAGGGAAATTTATTTTCAGTTGAAGTGAGAATTAAAAATCACTCCTATTTTTGAATTTTTAATTCTTACTTTTTAATTCTTCACCCCTCGCTCGCCAAAGCGCAGCAGCCTTTCTAAAGTTGCCAAACGGTTGTCCCAAACTTGGACTTGGTAGGGCTGCTCTATACCTTCCCGTTTCATCCATTGATTGAACTGAAATTTAAAAGATTGAAGTGAAATTTTCGCCTTTGTTAGGTTATTTGCAGAAGGATTCGCAGCTAGTTGATTCAGTGCATTTGAGAGAGCATCTGATTGCTTGTGCCATTCTGAGAGCGCTGGTTCTTTAATCCCAAATTGGTTCGTTTCCAACAGAAAATCCCATTCTTTTTGGAGTGCCGCATAACGAGTGGCAGCAGCTTGGAAAGGCTGGCGATAAGGCAGCGGTTCCGTGGATGATTTAATGACTCTCCCCTGAGCGCGGCGGAAGATTCCTTGCAGATTTTCGTTGAGATTTTCGGCAGCAAATAGAGCGTAACCGCTGGCAGGGAAATCCCGTAGCGCCTGTATTTGATCGATTGCCACAGCATCCGGCAGATTCAGTAGGCGAATCGAGGGCAAAACTAGAGTTGAACCGAGGAGAGCCTGAGTCAGTAAAGGCTGCGCCAAACTCTGGAGTTTGTTCGTATCCAAAGCGTAAGTCATCGGCACCAGCAAATCCACATCTCCTCGCTGCGCCCAAACTTCCCAATTTTGTTGTAGTTTTTGCAGACGCTCCGTTTCAGGATAAGGAAACACTGCCGCCGACAAAATCAGGTTCGGTTTTAAGGCGCGTAGGCTTCTCGATGCATCTGCTACAAAAGTGTTGATCGCATTGGTGCGAAATTGCGTCCACTTTTGCCAGACATTGCGGTCTTTTGGCGAAATCTTTGCCGGATCGACTCCGTGTAACTGTTGAAATTGCTGACGCGCCGCCGTACCGTAGCCAAAAGCATAACCCGCACGAGGATCTTGGAAAGGATAGCGGATGTAATCGAACTGAATACCATCTATTTTATAGTTTGTCGCAATTTCCCCCAACATCTGTATTAAGTAGCGTCGTACCTCCGGATTCGCCGGATCGAGAAACGTTTTCCCCGAACCCAAGTGGAACAAACGCCCCCGGTTATCGTAGCCTGCCCAAGTCGGGTGCAGATCGAGAACCGGACCGGGATACTCTTTCGGACGGTTGACTAAGGCATTATGACGCTGGTTGCCGACGGCGAAAATCCACACCCAGGCGTGCAACTCCATGCCGCGCTCATGAGCGAGTTTGACTGCACTAGCCAGGGGGTCCCAGCCACGCACCAGGGGATTCTGAATCTGAGCGACGCGGCTGGGATAAATGGGATATCCCGCGTTGACTGTTTCAAAAAAAACCGTGTTAAACCCCGCCGCCGCCAGTCGATCGAAAATTTTCGCTAATTTTTGCTCCGAACCAGCCTTGACAATGGTGCCCCGATCTAACCACATCGCCCGAATTTCTGACTGCCCTTGGGGCCGGTCGATGGGATAGTTGTCCCAGAGAGTTCGCCGTGCCTGAAGCCACTGCTGTCGGGCAGCACTGTAGTCTTGTTGAACAACTAGCTGAAGAAATTTTTGCAACCCTGTCCGGGCAGTTTTGAGGGCTGATTCCTGATTAGAGCGTGAAGTTGTGTCAGCGATGAGCTTGGTTTGCGTTGAGGAATTGTTTCCGTTTGCTGTTCCCACCTTGTTTGTGGCGTTGGCAGTTAACATCGCACTCTCAAAGCGTCCGATGAGCGCTTCCAACTCCTGACGCATGACGGTTGTTTGTCCACCTGTGATGGGCAGGGAGCTTGGCTTTACGTCGAGTCCAGGTGGAGCCACCAAACCATCAGCGTTGGCGTCTGCAACTTGGGCTGCTGGGGCAGGGGGGAAAACGATAGGGGTGTTTCCCGGTTGGGTGGGGGAGGTGGCAGGCGTCCGACCTGCCGCTGTCCCTGGGGAAACGGGATTTGTAGAGCTTGGCTGCCCGGTTGGTGGGCGTCGTGTGGCAGCCGCCGTGGTTCCGGCTGGGGAGGGGCACTGCTGGGGCGCATCGGTTGCTGAATTTTGGGCTTTTCTCACTCCCCCGTAGCGGTTCAGGGATGCCCGCAGCCATGCGCTATCCAGGTTTGGGCTAGAGGCAGTATCGACGCCCCAGCGCCAGCCCAGAAAGACTGAGCGATCGGTGGTTACGACCGCCGGTGGATTCTCAACCGACTTCCAAACAGCAGCTGTTTGACTGGTCAATCCGGCGGGAATGATCACACCTCCCTGGGCGGTTCCAGCGAGTCCGTTCTGTTGTACCCAGCCCTGATTGTTGGCAGGTGCGGGTGCCAAGGTGGAGGGGCTTTGCAAGCCGAATCCCCAATAAGCGCCAAAGAGCGATCGCAATTGCGATCGCACGTTCGCTTGTGAAAGGGTGCCCAAAGGACCACTCGCGATCGCACGTCCGCCTTTCCTCATCCACTCTTGGATTGCTTGTACCTGTACCGCGCTTAGGGTTTCAACGTTCGGTAAAAATAAAACCTGCGTCCCTGCTAAATCTGCCGCCTGCCGGACTTGCTGTAAATCCACCACACAGTAGGCAACACCACTGAGTCCCAGGCGCGTTGTAATTCCCTCCCATTGGTTGGCATTGTCCTGGGTTTTCACGACTCCCAGTACACTCGGTGCGGCACCGGCAGGAAAAGAATTAAAAGTTAAACAGAAAAAATTTAAGACTAAAAACGCCAAGTTCCAAGTCTGGCATTTTTCCTTTCCCCAGCGTTGCTGTTTCAAACTAAAACCACTCCTCAACACAGACTACTCCTGAAATAGCTTTTAGCGATTAGCTTTTCATCCTTAGTCATCAGTTATCAGTCATTAGTAACAAACTAACGACCCATGACGATTCATCTATGACCTTTTCTTTTAACAGCGAATGGCTAATCGCTCATTCTAAGCAACGACTTCAGTGAGTCGCAACAAACTAATGACGAATGGCTAAGGACAAATCACAATGACCTTTTGACAGCGAACCGCTGGTTCTAAACGACCTCGTTAACTAGCAACGACCTCGTTAACTGGAAAGCGGTCAATTAAATGAATCGCCCGATAGGCATTCTGCTGCAACGAATCTGAAATGTGAGGCACATGAGGAATTTGAGATAAGAAATCCACTGTCCGCCGCAACACTCGGACGACATCCCCTTCATCTAAGCTGGTGTTGGAGCAGAGTTGATCCCATTGAACCCCTAACGCCCACTGTTCCACCAAACCTGTTAAGTCATACTCCATCCAGACTGGCAGCGCTACGCGATACCGCCGCTGTAGCTGGAAGAGGTTGCGCCGCAAGCCCCGCAAACTTCCCAAGGCTTCGTCCATCTCAGCCGGTGCATCGTAGTGCGTCCAGCTGTCGGGTCGCATTGTTTCGGTTACAAAGGAGGCACAAGCAGCGGCTAAATGGTGAGGATCTAACTCGTCAAGTTTCCCCGACAGCAGGGCTAAAGCCATCCAAAGCTCGTTATCACCCCGAATCGCAGCGGCAGCTTCTCCTAGAGGGGTCGGCATCACTCCCTCCAGTCCGCCCATCCGTTGCAAAATTTCAATCAGATCCATAAATTCTTCCCAGTGGCGTGCCAAGTTGTCCTGGAACAGGCTTTGAAGCTGGGAAATTTGGTCTAGCAATCCCTCTCGGCGCTGCTGGCGCTTGAGGAGGGCGGCGGGATTGCCCCATTGATGGGCGGGGTGATTTTGCAGTTGCGCTTCCACTGCGGCTAGCTGCTGCTGCTGTGCGACCACTTCTGGGGCAGTCTCTTCTTCTAGATCCGCGTCTGGACGACCGCCAGCGTCATTCCGACAAGCCCAGCCAATTTGACGGGCAATTACCTCTGTGGATTCCGTGCCTTTCTTGCAATGACCGGGCTTTATCGGCATTTCCGGCGGGGGCTGTACGGATTCGACATTGGACACGCGGCGTTGTTGGCTGCAAGCAACAACATCGGCAGTGGTGACGACATACCAGCGGTTATCTGCACCTAGGCAAATCAGGTAGGGCGATTGACCAGAACCGCGTGTCTTGGCGATTAAGACGGCGGGTACAGGAGAGGGCACTGGGATATGTTTCCCTTTTAAACTCAGCAGTGTACCGGGTTCTACAGAAGCGATCGCAATCGCAATTTCGCGCGATCGCTCGGCTTCGGCTTGAGTTTGTAAAATTTTCAGTAATCGCCGTTCTTCTCTGAGACGTTCCTGAAGCTTTTCGTACTGTTGCAGGCTCTTACTGTCTACTGATGCCAGATCCGCTTCGATTTTTGCCAGTTCTTCGGATAAGTCAGCGATCGCTTTCCGAGTGGGTTCGAGATGCACGGTCGCCAAATACTGCCCAAAGCTGCGTTCTACTAATTCTCTCGCTTCTTCCAGACTATGGGTTTGCAGCAAGTTCAAGACCATGCCGTAGCTGGGTGTAAATTGGCTCACCAACGGGTCAGGGCCGTTGGTTGCCAAATAAGCTGCTTCTTTAGAGCCTTCAAAAGGCGTCTGCAAGGTCACGACATGACCTGTGGTATCCATCCCCCGGCGTCCGGCGCGACCCGACATTTGCATGAATTCGCTGGGCGTCAGCAGTCGGTGTCCTCGGTCGGTGCGTTTGGAAAGGCTAGAAACTACGGTTGTTCGCGCAGGCATATTAATCCCCGCAGCCAGGGTTTCGGTGGCAAATACCACTTTTACCAATCCGTCCTGGAACAGTTCTTCTACCAGACCTTTCCATGCCGGTAAAATTCCGGCGTGGTGCGAGGAAATCCCCCGCAGCAATGGTTCAACTCCACCACTACGGGCTGCTTCTGGGTTGTGAGCTAAAAATGCTTCAACTTTCTGTTTTAAAAGTTTTGCTTCTTGTTCGTTTACCAGCGTCACTTCCCGCAATTCATCCACCGCCTTGTCACAACCCCGGCGGCTGAAGATAAAGTAAATCGCTGGCAGCATATCCCGTTTCCACAGATGGCTCAGGACATAAACT
The DNA here is from genome assembly GCF_014698845.1 of Coleofasciculus sp. FACHB-1120. Taxonomy (NCBI): domain Bacteria; kingdom Bacillati; phylum Cyanobacteriota; class Cyanophyceae; order Coleofasciculales; family Coleofasciculaceae; genus Coleofasciculus; species Coleofasciculus sp. FACHB-1120. The sequence goes on from NZ_JACJTV010000014.1 coordinate 50,773, forward strand.
AAGCTGGGGCTGTCTTGTCTTTTGCCTTTTTCTTTGGTTTGTGGGCGCTTGGGCTTGAGTCGCGGATTTAGTTTTTTTTGCGAGTCATCCAGGAGAGGAAACAGCCCTTTGGGATTGCAGAAGTGAAACTGCAAGGGAACAGGACGAAAATCGGAGTAGATGAGCTTGGTGGGGCCATGAACCCGATTTAACCAGTCGGTGAGTTGATCGCTGTTGGCGACCGTTGCCGAAAGCGCGACCAGCTGAATTTCGCGGGGACAATAAATAATGGATTCTTCCCAAACCGTGCCCCGCTGTCGATCGTTCATGTAGTGGCATTCATCTAGCACCACGGCTTCTACACCCGTGAGGGAGGTGCCGACTTCGCCGATGCGGGTGCCGTAGAGCATATTCCGGAAAATTTCCGTGGTCATCACCAGGATCGGAGCATCCCGGTTGATGGACGTATCGCCGGTCAATAACCCTACCCGGTCAGCCCCAAAGCGATCGCGAAAATCTCGTAATTTCTGGTTCGATAGGGCTTTCAGGGGTGTGGTGTAAAATACCCGCTTTCCGCGACTCAGGGCGCGGTAAATGGCGTATTCCCCAATCAGCGTTTTTCCCGACCCGGTTGGGGCACACACCACGACGGAGCAATCGGCATCTAACGCAGCGATCGCTTCCATCTGAAACTGATCCAGTTCAAAGGGAAATAAGGTCTTGAGGTCTAGCTCTGGTATGGTAGTGGGCACGGTACGGTCAAATAGTTCCAATAAGATTGCAGACGGAATTCAGCCAACTCTCGCCATCCACTGTCGTCTTGTGCTTCCTTTAATCCTAAAGGACTTCCCAACACTAAATTATCTTAACAATGGCTCTAGGAACATAGCCATTCACCGGCTCCTAACGATGGCACATCGCTATTTTTTTTGGGAATTCCTTTTAGTGAAAATTAGCACTGGATCGCTGGGATGCACGATTGTATCGAAATTGAAAATGACGTTCGCCCTGAGAACCGTGACGCTATTTGCTTTTCTAGGTGCCATTTCCCGATATCAGTGTCTCAAGTTAGCCTCAAGTTAGTCGAAACCGCTTTACGAAACTTCAATTTTATTTGTAGCGGCAGAATAATAGAGCAATTGTCATTATAATAAACAATATAGCTAAAATTCATGGAAAATCCAAATTAAAAAACCTAAATAATTGCGAATATCTGTCTGTTTGTGCCCAAAGCTTTCTTCTGCTTTCTCTGGCAAATTCGAGGCTTTTAAAACAGTTGCGGAAGAGCCTCTCAATGATTGTCTAAGTTAGGCTTTTTCCATCGCTGCCAATTGCCACATCTTCAGAAGATAAGGGAACTTGGGGGAGAGGATGTAACGATAGATACAGTGATTGCCAAGATTGCTACGGTTATGCGAAATTGCGATCGTTCAAAAAGATAAAATCTAAAATCATCCTTTTGACTGATAGATAAAAGCTACGTTTAATCCTGACCCAGGCAACCGGAAAGGGAAGAAATGGGTATCCACTTCAAAAAAAGGCAGAAGTCGGATTCAAGATGACAGGCAAAAATTTTTATCGCTACTGATTCAGCAGTCAATTTCAGCAGTCAATTTGCAGTGTTGGGTTTCGTACCTCACCCCTCCACGCCCCCCAACCGACAAAATGACATGGTTGAATCAAACCCCCCAAACAGCCCTCAGTCCCTTATTTATCCTTCCTAAACGTCGGTGCCACAAGCCAACGGACACTACCCTGCCAGCATGACGGTGACGGATACCGCTCACCGAAGAATTTCCGATGGAAACCGGATCATCTATCAGCGATTAAAACAGGCGCTGAGTCTTGGTTTGCGTCGCCAAATTTTTGTGGCGGTATGCGACGATCTCACCTTGAGAAATCGTCTGGCTGCCCGATTACACGCAGAATTAGCGATTTCGGAAGACGGAAAAAGAAACAAATCTAATCGCATTCATTCCTCTTTCCTACCGAATTCTGGCTCCTTCCAAGGCTATCCCCGACTGGTTAGCCTGAACTTAAACTTGAGCCAGCCGCATCCCATCGCTCAGATGAATCGCTGGTTAGCCAAGCACCCGCCCCCGGACGACAACCCACCCGGATTTCAGATTTTGGGTGTGGAGCTATTAACCAAGCACCCAGCAACGGTACAGGGATTATTTCTGCGCTCTCTCAGGGGAATTGAGCGCAGTTTGCCGCGTTTGGAATCTAGCTTGTTGCTCTGGATGCCTCGCCCTTGGTTCCGAGCAATTCAGCAGTCGGCACCGGAGTTTTGGCGGTGTCACACGGGCTTCTTTGAGTTTGAAGGGGAACCCACGCCCGTATCAGAAGAGACGTGGTATCCGTCCTTACAATCCTCAGCACCCCGCAAACAAGCTGCTGAGCAAGAGACGGCGGTACCCCAAGAAAATCTGTGGCATATTCTGAACCGTGACTTCGCGAAATATGGCGAAACCCGTTCGGAAAAGTCAGTTTCAGACAATGGTTCTGGCAAGGAAAATGATTCTGGCAAGGAAGAGGTAGAAGCGACGTATCCGGGAGAGGAATCTCATGCTTCTCCCCTACAAGAATCAAAAGAGAAGAGTGATGAATCAGCATCCATTAATCCTTCCCCTCACGAAGCCCCTCATCAGGCGATTGAGAGTTTACCGCAGGTGCAATCGTTGCAGGAAATTGCTCAATTACAGCAGCAATCCTGTCCGCCAGAGGCACTTGCTGAAGCTTATCTGAGGCTGGGGAATCATTACCGCGATCTCATTGAACTCGAACAATCTAATACCTCACAAGAAAACCTGATCGTTGCCATCCAAGCTTACGAACAGGCATTGAGTTGGTTGGAGGCAGATTCGCCCCTAGTCGCTGATACCCTCAATGACTTGGGCAATCTCTACTGGATGCTGGCTCGCTATCCAAGCAAAGTTGAGGAGATGCTTGCCTATCTGGAGCAAGGGATTCAAGCGTATCAAACCGCTTTAACCACCTTCAATCCCGATGAATCGCCCCACACCTATGCGATGATTCAAAATAACTTGGGGGCGGCATACGGAGATTTGGCGCGTTATCGAGATGCTGCCGAGAACTTGCAACACTCGATTGGTGCGTATCAGGAAGCTTTGCGCTATCGTTCCTCTCAGATGGAGCCGCTCAAATATGCGGCGACGCAGAATAATTTGGGTACGGCTTACTGGCATTTAGCGCAGCAGCAGCAGCCAGTGACAAACTTACAACAAGCGATCGCATCTTATACAGAAGCGCTGTTGTATTACAATCCAGAGCAAGAGTCGCTCAGTTGGGCAATGCTGCAAAACAACATCGGCACCGCCTACTGGAATCTTGCTCAGTACGAACAACCCGCAACCTATTTAAAATTTGCTATCGAAGCTTACTTGAATGGGCTGAAATATCGGACACCGGATGTCGTCCCGGCAGCTTGTGCGGCGACGCAGAATAATTTGGGTACGGCTTACTGGCATTTGGCAAGCCAGATAGAAACTAAGCTGGAGGCGCGACAAGAATATTTGCAGTTGTGTATTACAGCCTATGAAACTGCGATCGCGCTTGTCCACCAGCTGAGCCAAAACAGTCCTCCAGTGCCGGTTACGTTTGATGCCTCTGCCACCTACAATAATTTGGGGTTGGCTCATTACCAGATGGCGACGGATAAGCAGTTCGCTTTGGCTCAGGGTTCTCTGTTAGAGCATCTAGAGGCAGCGTTGCACAACCATTTGCAAGCGTTGCGGGGCTTTAGTCATCAACCCGATGCCTACGAATCCACTCTGTCTTACGTTGTGCAGACAATTCGGGCATTCTTCCGCGAACGTGGCTTACAAGGGCAAAATCTCGCCCTTTCTAAGGTTCCGGGTAAGCTCTTGCCGGAATTGCTGCGGCGGTTGTAATTCTCAAGCCCTGAATTCTCAAGCCTAAATTCTCAAGCGCTAAATCAATCTGGTTGGGTAGGTATCTTGGTTGAGTAGGTATCGCTATCCTATCCGAGTTGTCAGATGTCAGCGCTTCAGATTCCGGATCTCTAAGAAGTCGGGGATCTCGCCTTTAGAAAGCACAGAAAAATTATTTTCATTTATCTCAAGATAGTGAAGAAAATGAAGCTTTCCCAGACTCCTGCTACACTATTGTGGGGAATGAAGCTATGAAAGATTTTCTGGATGCTGGATTAGTGAGTGACTATTAATAATAACTTTCAGAACTTTCAAAAAGTGATTAATCGTCTTAAGCTAATTGAAACCATTTTTATAAATGGGTGAAGCCAGAGTTTCTTCTTAGTAGGGGCGCTGCTGTGCCGTGTCCCTAGCACTCCATCAATCTGCCGTTACCCAATATCCCTAAATCTATACCCGTGCAGAACATACCTCAAGATGATTCACCGAATGTTCCTGTCCAAAAAAATTGGTATTTAGTGACATTAACTCAGGTGTCGAAGCGTGAATTATTTTGCAAGCAAATTTTACACGCGATAGAACAAGAGAAGCTACAAGACGTGATTTTAAGAGTGGAAATGCCAAAAGAATCTGTCTATCAGAATTTGGTATTGCTGGAGACGACGAGTTTTAAAGCTCTGCGCGATCGCTTGCGACAGCTTGACTACGATCCCAAAATTTCGCCTAAACCCTTAACCTCCGATCAAGTGAATCGGATGTTAGGATTCTAAAAAAAACAGTAGGGGCAGGATTGTTATCCTGCCCCTACGTTTATGGATTAGCAAAGAAAATCGGTAACTTTTAATCGACTCCGGCGACGGCTAAAGCGCCAGCGATCGCGCTGACAATACCTGAAACTGCCGCAGTTCCAAACAGCCACCAAGCAGCAGAGGCAGCAGCTTTGCGGGTTTCTTCCGCTTGTCGCTGCGCTTGATACTTCACTTCGTCTAAGCGGCTTTGAGCTTGCTGTTGGAGGCGATCCACTCGTTGCAGTACGCTGTTGCGTGCGCCTTCAATTTGATCGACAAGTCGGTTCGCATCTGCCTCGGAGATATCCTCGCGGGAAGACATAATGGCAACCAGAGTGTTGCGATCGAAATGGGACAGCCGATCTTTAAGCGAATCAAACCCAGCTTGCGGATCGTCAAACAACTGGCGAACATCTTTCTTGATGCTGTCATAGTTGAGTTCCGGGCGATCCAAGGAGTTGAGGTAGTTGCGAATTTGGGCAAAAATGCCGTCAATCGTGCTTTGAATTCGCCGCTGAATGCTGCGAATTTGCTCAACAAATTGGTCGCGTACCGAGAGGACTTGATCCACAATTCGAGCAGCTTCTTCCTCGGAGATATCCTGGCGTTGCGACAGCAAGGAGATCATCGTATCGCGATCGATGTGGGATAGACGATCTGTAATGCTCTCAACTCCGGTGCGCGGATCGTGCAGCAACAACTGCAAATCGCGCTTAATTGCTTCTGGGTTGAGTTCGTCTTTGCCAGTATTCCGCAGGTAGTCTTCCAGGGTGCTTTGGAAATCCTGAATTTGTGTCTGCGTCCGGGTGGCAAGGCGACGGGGCGCTCTGACGATGCTTTTGATCGTACCCTGCACCTGATCGATGATCTGATTTACCTGATCTTCGCTGAGGTCTTGCCGCTGACTCAGTAGCTTCACCAAGGTATCGCGGTCTACTTGAGAGAGACGTTGCCGCAGTGCGGTCGCACCTTGTTTGGGATCAGAGAGCAGTCTGGTCAAATCCCGCTGGATGCCTTCGGGATTCAGTTCATCCTTGCCTGTGTTTCGCAGGTATTCTGTTAGAGCAGTGCTGGTTTTGTCTACCTGCTGTTTGGCTTTATCCATGACCATTTGCGGTGCATGGACAACGTTGCTCCAAGAATTTTGTACCTGATCGATGATTTGATTTACCTGATCTTCACTCAAGTCTTGCCGCTGACTTAGTAGCTGGACTAAGGTATCGCGGTCAAAGCGAGAACCCCTTGCCTGTAGCGCCGATAGTCCGGCTTGCGGGTCGGAAAGGAGAGTTTTTAGATCCCGCTGGATGCCTTCCGGATTCAGTTCGTCTTTACCTGTGTTCCGCAGATAGGACTCTAAATTCACCCACAGCGCCTCTGTTTCGGATTTTACCCGGTCTTGCAAGGCTTGGGATTCAATTAGGACGCGATCGCGCGATTGTTCCAAATTGGTACTGATTTGATCGGCTTGTGCCTCGGTAATGTCTGTACGTCCCCGGAGCAATTGCATTAAAGCATAGCGATCGTACAAAGCAAGGCGACGCTCAAGTGTGTCGTGGTCGGCATCTGAATCTTCCAGCACCCGTTTGAAATTGTCGTTGATGCCTTGTGCAGTCAGTTCAGTTGTGGGAGCCGTTTGGATATATTCTTCCACTCGGCGACGCAGATCCTGCGTCTTTTCTTCTTCCTCAGCTGCTCGGACTGTCACCAAAACTTCTTGGCGGATACCTTCTAATTGATCGGCAATGTCGTTGATTTTGTCTTGGGTAAATACGCCCCGCTGTTGCAGCAGGTTGGCAAAATATCCCCTGTCTACTTGCTCTAATTCGCGGCGAATTGTCCCCGGATCGGCTTGGGGATCGTAGATAACTTCTTTGAATTCCCGGTTGAGTCCTGGTCGGGTGATCTGCCAGGAGTAGGTGTTGAGCAGATAGTTTTCTACATCGGCTCGAATGGTGCTGTAGGGGAGTTCTGGTTTAACTCCTGCTTGTGTCGCTAGTTTGTCGGTTTGCTCGGTTACTTTGTTTTTAGCTTTGGAGAGTGAACTTAAGATGGTTTGCACATCTAAATCTGAGAGATCCGTGCGTCCCATTGCCAATCCCATGAGGGTCGTTAAACCCTGCTGAACGGTTAGCTGAATTGGGCCAGGAGCTGCTTCGTCAGCTGATTTTTGATCGGATTTCTTAGAGTCGCGCATCTCTGCAATCAGCTGGTCGAGTTTGGCGTTGATATCATCCGACTTCACTTGACCAGGTTGTGCAGACTTCAGATAGTTGAGCAGTTCGCCCATCCGATCTGGTTGTTGCTCTCGCGCTCCCACAGCTTGCCGCCACACGCCTTCGAGTTGATCGACGATGCGGTTCATGTCGCGTTTTGAGAGGTCTGTGCGATCGCTTACCAAATTTATAAAGGTTTGGCGGTCGATGTTGCGGAGATTGTCGGTGTTAGCGATCGCTTTTAGTTGAGGATCGCTCAGCAATCTTTCAAATTCACCCCGAATCTTTCGCATATCGAGTTCCGGGGGACGCAAGGAGCCTAAATAATCCTCCAGCGTTTCGCGGATGCTAGCAGGATCGATTCCCGATCCCAGTTCTCGCCGCACTGCTGCTGCTGCCGCCTCTGCGGTTGATACAACTTGATTGTTGACCGCTTGTGCGCCTATGGCTGCGGTTGCTGTGCCAACAATTGCTTGGAAGCCACTGGTTGCAGTGTTAACGACTGAACCCACTAACGATCCCACTGTCGTTGAACTTACCCAAAATAGCAGGCAGAAGTAGGTTGCCCAAATTACCAAACCAATAATGGCACCTAAACCGCTACTGCTAACCAGGGTGAGTTTCACCGCCAGGAAACACGCGATCGCTAACGCAATGGTGACAGTCACCAGCGTCCAAATTCCGACTGCTGTCCCTATTTTGCGAATTGTCCCGCCCAAGCTGCCAGATTCATTATCACTAGAACTCGAATCTGATTGATGCCCCAAGTAAGAGATCCCGGCGGCAACTGAGAGGTTTGTTAACAGTAATTGCAAAGCAAAGGCTAATACTACCCCAGCAATCAGTGCTACAAAAAACTCTGGTCCTGAAAATACAAGTGCCGCTCGTTCTGGCGTATTCACCGTTGGATCGACTGGCGTAATTTGAGCTATCCAGAATAGGGTTTTGTACATTCCCATGAGTATTCCCGTACTCTCAAACATGATATTTTCTTCCTCAAAGCAAATTCCGTCGCAAATTATAAATTAAGCTATGTTGAGTGGTCAAAATCTGCAAAAAAGACCACGCTCTGAAACACCCGTTTGTCAAAAAAAACGGGTAATTATTTTTCTGGTTTCTTTGTACTCATCTACTTAAGTAGTAACTCTGTATGTGTCGCCTAACTCCTCTCTGTACGTCAGAATCGTCGAATCGGTCACTGCAAAGCATCCTCCTGAGGTCTGAAATGTATACCTATGGCAGGATGGAGAGAGGTAAGGGAAAAAACCACGAGCAATGAAACTACACTTGCAGACCTTTTTCCTAAAATAGGCTGCCGCTTCTTTTGATAAGCCGCTTTCCCTAGGCGGTCTGCTCCGAAGCCACAACCCACAGTTGACCTTAACGGCTGGAACAATAACCTTTAATGAAAGTTTATCTTCTATCCAAATTTTAAGAACTGAATCAAAAGCTACAGACGCTTAGCTCTAGGTTTAGGCTAACGAAAACCTTAATATATCAGATGATTTTATGCAAGCCTCTATCGGTATAAAAATATTATGAACCCAAGAAATTGATTAGAAATTCACCCCTCCGGCATTACTTCTGAGTCATAAAGTAAGCTGTCATTTGCTAAAGATGGATGCAAGCGCAATCTACGGAGCTATCAGTTATTCTCGATATCTGTAGAATAGAATTACGTTATTTTTACTCTCCCTAAATGCCCATATTCTATACAAATGAATTCATTTAATAGAATTACCCTCATATTTCCACCGTTAATTTCAAGGTTTATTGGCTAAGATTACCAGCAGCCATTTATGAGTTATTTGAGTTTTGCTAATTTGAGAATTTTAGCAGATGTATTGAAACTTGTATTACCTGAACACACAAAGCAAAATTTTAAGGGCAAAGGAATAATTTTATCCCTTGAAACGAAAGCCCCAGAGGGGCAAATTTGATGCGGTTAGAAAAAGACGCGATAATTTTCCTTTTATAGAGGTTCTTTATGGAGTCTCTATAATCTCTACCGTTTCTCAGTTGAGTAGGAATCTATGGCGGTTCTAATGTTCGCGTTCCACAGGGAGATAGCATTGCCATGTCCCGACAGAGGTTTCTTACCCAATCTTTAAAGAGCTTAATGCAACCCAACGAATCATCTTATCCGAACCATATTGAGAAAATGACAAATATTCGGACAAAAAAGCTCATTCTGAACATAATATTATGAAGCATTAGCGACAGTATCGCTAATGCAGGATGTTAGTGCAGGTTCTCCAAGATGCCTCAGCTTACTGCATTTCGTAACCTTTTGGAAGCTTTCACCTAAAGAGTGACACAGGATACTTGAGTACCCTCTGCCTAAAGACTGACTTTTTTTTAAAAAATTATTTCATCACCCATTAGAAGTGTGTGTAGTTTGTGTCTAAAGACAGAAACCGCTGTATTTGTCGATAGGTAGGATAAAAGGGCAATCAAACATTAAGGAATGTAAACAATGCAAACTCGCCCTACCGATTTACCTCCTGTTGCTAGCGCTTACAACGGCAAAGATCGCAATAGTTTCCTGTTTGGATGGAATCCCCAAGCTGAGCTATGGAACGGACGCTTTGCGATGATCGGATTCCTTGCTTATCTCCTGTGGGATCTGGGTGGCTATAGCGTGGTTCGTGATGTACTCCATCTGATTCAGTACTAATTTTTAGAATTTTTATTTCAATATCTGATTGAAAAAATAAAAAGGCAAATGCATCAAGAAATGAGCAACTTTCTTGATGCATTTGCTTTTTTATTTTTGCTGTAGCTTTTGAAATTCGCTTTGGTTCTTCTCTTCCTTAGCTTCTAAAGGAAAGTGAGCGCATTTACACCCTTGTGCGCTACGCGATCGCTAACAGGATTCAGGAATAGAGATAACCTACCTGCAATCAGCTAGAACTGCGATAGAAACCTTTTAAGTAATCACGAATAGTGTTTTTTCAGGTATCGGTAAATGATAGAGACAAATCAAAACCATTTGAACTCCTATTGTTTGTCTCTAATTTTCACATTGGAAGATTTCCGCTCAACGATTAAACGGATTGGAAATCTGAAGAGCAATTTGAAGCATCTGCCGAATTCAAGATGGTGGGAATACCCAACACCGCGCAAGGAAAATTAAAACCTAGTTTTTTAACAACTGGATGATTAACAGAGGTACAGCCTAGCAACAATAAAGTCGCAGCTTCTAATTCAACAACTTTTCTCAGCTCTGTCGCAACGCAACCAAACCGTAGATGAGCTTTGAAAGAACCTCGCCATTCTTCAGCCAGACAACGGGCTTGCGATAAGATCCGATCTGCTTGCTCGAAGGGATTCGTCTGATAGAAAATTGCCCTGAAATAGGAAGGATCTATCTCCGTCATTCGGGCGCGTGCGGCTAGTTCCACAGGGGTCGGTTGAGTTAAAACAGGTGTAGCACACCTTACTTCCGATGCTTCTAGAGACTCTAGGGAAAACTGTTGGATGGAAGAGTCTCTAGCATTATCCCCGTTGCAGATATGTGGACAATGACTGCTTTGATCTTCATCGACAACATAAACAACTTGAACTGTGACCTGCGCCTTTGTAACTAAACGGGTTTGATGGGCAATCCATAGGGCAAGATCCAGAGCGGTTTGACTGCTGGGCGAGCGATTATAGCCTACGACTAAGTTAATTGATTTAGCATAATTCACCCGCTTGGAAGCGGAGGAAGCTGGCTCTGGCAGCAACACCATTTGTTCAACGACATCCTGGCGACCCATTGCGCTTTCAAGACGGGCTAGCATTGACTTAATATTCACAAACTCAAACCTCCTGAAGTGATTAGGCTAACTTCTTCACAGCTAAAGTAAGGGTTTCTAGTTGGGTAGAAACGCAATTGATTGCGTTTCTAGCCCAGTTGTTTTTTCTTTAATAAACAATGGATCAATGGATCGTCTACTCGTCTTGATTGAAATATTGATCTAGGAAATTCAGAGCGTGGTTACGCAGGTCAAAATACTCGCGGGAGTTGCGGAGGGCTTGGCGATCGCGTGGATGCTTAAAAGGCACGTCCAAAATTTCCCCAATTTTCGCGTGGGGACCATTCGTCATCAGGATAATTCGGTCAGACATATACAACGCTTCATCTACATCATGGGTAATCATCATCACCGCTTGCCGCTGGTGTTCCCAAATATGCAGTACCTGCTGCTGTAATTTCCCCCTGGTTAGGGCGTCGAGTGCCCCAAAAGGTTCATCCATCAACAACATCTTGGGGCGAATTGCCAGGGCACGAGCAATCCCCACCCGTTGTTTCATCCCGCCAGAAATTTCATCGGGATATTTGTCAGCGGCTGCTGTTAAATTGACCATTGCTAAGTGTTCGTTGACGATGCTAATTTTTTCAGCACGAGAGGCCTTTTTAAGCACTTCATCTACCGCCAAACGGATATTTTCTTTGACCGTCAGCCACGGCAGCAGTGAATAGTGTTGAAACACCATCATGCGCTCGGCACCAGGTTTACGAATTTCTCTACCCTCTAATTGCACTGAACCGGAAGTCGGTTTTTCTAACCCGGCAACCATTTTGAGAAGTGTTGATTTACCACAGCCAGAGTGACCAATTACGCAAATAAATTCGTTTTCACCTACACTTAGATCAATTCCATCTAAGACAACAAATTCACCTCCATCTGCTGTGGGATAGGACTTGCGAAGATTTTCTATCTCCAGAAATCCAGGGCGGTTGACACTTTGATTATTGGCATCCGTTGATAATGAGGTGGATTTAGTCATACTCATGCTCCTTCTTGGGACGAACTCTTGATAATTTTGAAGGTATAAACGAGATTAGCTGTTTCTAAAAAATAAGACTCAGCCGAACTCTTTGAACTGTAGCAAGTGCGGCGAATTAGGAAAGGAAGAAACGAGTGGGACGGTTCGCCCGAATCTCAAAACCATTGAGATATCCAACTGGATCGCTGGGGTCAAAACCTTTCTTGTCAATGAATGCTTGCGGTGGTTCAACTTTGTAATCTTCTTGGGGACACTCGATGCCCATTTCTGCGGCAATTTCTCGATAGAGATCGGTTCTCCAGCCTTGTTTGGCAAGTGCTTCAGCATTTTTTGGAAATTCTTTTATTTGTCCCCAACGAGCCGCTTGAGTCATTAACCAGAGACCTTGGGATTGCCAGAGAAATGTCGAATGTTCTCCAGGAAGTTTGGGAATGCTCCCAGGGATATCGAAGAAAATCGTAGTGTCATCCGCTTTGGCAATTCGAGTTTGATTATCAAAACCGCCATAATTATATTCGCCAACAATTGCGGGACGAGTAAATTTGGGTTTGGCACCCGTAAAGGAACGCTCGGAAATGAGTGTTGCCACTTCTTCTTGGTTTTCTGGCTTGCCGCAATACTGGCAAGCTTCAATCATCGCTTTGACGAGAGAACGATAAGTTTTGGGATTTTCTTTGATGAAAGATTCCATCACCCCCAGCAGTCGATCTGGGTGTCCCGACCAAATTTCTTTGCCTTGGGCGAAGGTAAAACCAATGCCTTCATTTCCGGTAATTGCGCGGGTATTCCAAGGTTCTGCGACCATGTAGGCTTGCATTGCCCCCATCCGCACGTTCGTCACCATTTGCGGTGGGGGAACGATGATGACGCGAAACTCTTTCAGGGGATCGATTCCGGCGGCGGCGGATAAGTAGCGGACGAAGTATTCGTAAATGGCGGAACTGAGAACAACTGCCCAAACTCGTTGTTCTCGCGGCTGTTTTTCAAAGTAGCTGCGGAAATCCTTCCCAAAGGCTTCTAAGTCGCCGTTATAGTCCTGCCAGGGACGCAAACCCGCATCCCACATTTTCCGGTTCATCGTCATGGCGTTGCCGTGTCGGTGAATGGTCATGGCGGCACATAGGGGGGCATGGCGTGCGCCTTCAGCACCGATTCTGGCGTTGGTAACGGCACCAGAGACAACAGGGGCGGCATCCGTGCGACCAAAAATTACGCCGTCACGAGAGGTTGCCCAGCTAGCTTCCCGGTTAAGTTGGACGTTGAGACCGTACTTGCGGAAAAATCCTTTTTTCCAAGCGATCGCAAAAGGCGCACAATCATTCACCGGCACGTAGCCAATAGTTAGATCGGATTTTTCTAACGAGCCTGGCTCTACGATTTGTTTGATGGATGCAGATTCTTCAGTGAGTCCTTTCGCAGAGCGATCGCCGCTAATCGCACAAGACGATAGTGCCATTCCTGCTGCTGTGGCACCCATGCTCTCTAGAAATTTTCGTCGCGTCCAGTTTGTGGTATCACTCATAAGTCGTCCTCCCGCTTCCTCGCGCTCCATTTCCACCCCGCTCAAGCCACTAGGGTTGAGCGACTACTGCGAATGAGTTTTCGGAAAAATTGACGTCGTAGGTACTACGTTTCTCAACCCACTCGTTTGAGGGTTCATCGTTACCCCGACGCCTGTAAATCCCGCTCACGCTACCGATTTCTGTTGGAGCGAATCATCCTTGCTCCAACAGAGGCTTACAGAAAATTTATTCGGCGCTTGTTGCCCTAGGGCGACGGTGAGTAACTAAAGATTCAATTCTGCCTAAGGCATAGTCCAGCAGGAGTCCTGTCAGTCCAATCACTATCACTGCCAAAAATACTGAACTTAGGTTTAATCGACTCCATTCATCCCAGACAAAGAAGCCAATCCCGATGCCACCTGTAAGCATTTCTACAGCGACAATGACCAGCCAAGCAATCCCCAAACTAATCCGTAAACCTGTGAATACATAAGGCAAACTGGCAGGCCAAATTATCTTAGTAATTCGTCGCCAACGGGGCATTTCTAACACCCGTGCCACATCAAGATAATCTTTGGAAACGCTAGAAACACCGAGGGCAGTGTTAATAATCGTGGGCCATAAAGAGGTGATGAAGATAACAAAAATTGCTGACGGATCTGCTAAGTTGAAAATTGCTAACGCAATCGGCAACCAAGCGAGTGGCGATACCGGCTTAAAAATCTGAATCATCGGATTGAGCGCCAACATTGCTTGCTTGGACATCCCAATCAAAAATCCAACGGGAATGGCAACAACTGCACCTAACAAAAATCCCAGCACTACTCGTCGAATGCTTGCCAGTAGTAACCAACCAATCCCTAGATCGCCAGGACCGCGTCGGTAGAATGGGTTCACGATGTAGTCTAAGTTCCTGACGAACGCTTCTGGCGGAGTTGGGATTAATTCATGCTTGAAAAGGGCAACAATCCACCACAGAGCGATAATTCCTAAAAACCCCAGGGCGGGGAGGACGACAACATCCCGCAGCAAAACGGGTTTTGCCCGCTTCCAGGCTACCTGTCCAGCAACCGCGATCGCAGACAAATTCAGCTGCAATATCATTTATGAAGCTCCTCAGAGTCACTCTTCAGGTACAAGTAAGGAGAGCAGTACCAGCCGGGACACTGACGAGTTCAGAACATTTCAAAAAATGAAAAATGCTGACTCTTCAGTCTCCTCTCAATGCCTACGAAGTTAGCTGACGGGCTAGAGCTGAGAGATGCTCTTCATCTGAAGGATAAGGGATGAAGGATAAAGGATGAATAAAGATTTTTATTCTGCCTTTCACCTTCTGCCTTCTTCCTGGCAGAGATACGCCCCATTAATTGGTTCCTCCGTTCCAGCGCTTATGCAGAGCGATCGCTTGCTAAGACGCTGAATTAGGCTGACTTACTCGGATTTAATGGATCAGCTTAACACGCATTTTTAAGCGATGCCACCTTTCCGAAGGCATAGCTGCATGAAGCGATCGCTTCTCCATCAGGCTCACAGTAAGTTTACGACCTGTCTTGAAGAGCATATGAAGCGATGTTGGGTGGCTTCCCCATCTGCCCTCGATCGGCACGCGAGTGAAAAGTTTTACTTGTCGTATGATTAGTAATCACCTGCTCAGCACTGGGAATAATAACTTAAGAGTCGAAGGCAGAGTCGAAAACGGTTATTGTGCAAGTGCTGAAAAAATTCAAACCCTTTCCAGAAAATCCGAGCGGGGAAAAACCTATTCGATCTGACTTGAATAGCCAATACCTAAGGGGGCACAAACCCAGGGGGCAGACGCCGTGATTGTAGACTTGAAAGAAACTGAACTCAGGGGAGCTTTTCTCAAGGGGAAGGATCTGAGAGGCGCAGACCTCCGGAGGGTAAACCTCAGCGAGGCGAATCTCAGTTATGCAGACCTAATAGAAGCAGACCTTACAGAGGCAAAGCTGAATGGGTCAAATTTGAGTGGAGCCTGTCTCAATTTAGCAAACCTGAGTGAGGCAGACCTGACGAAAGCAGACTTGAGTGCCACCAACCTGATTGGAGCCGATTTAACGGCAGCCAACTTGAGTGGAGCCAACTTGAAAAAGGCAAATCTGGTTGGGACTAACCTGGAAAACGCGAACTTGGCTGGAGCGAACTTGGTGGGAGTGGACTTGAGTGCAGCCGAGCTAAGAGGGGCTATCTTGCAAAAGGCTGTCTACAATCAAGAGACTCGATTCCCTCCAGACTTTGACCTTCAGGAAGCCGGGGCTTACTTGATTGCCTCTGGCACATCGCTCATCGGTGTCAACCTGAGCGAAGTCGATCTTAGTGGGGTTTATTTAAAGTCAGCCGATTTGAAAGCGGCAAATTTGATGAGGGCAAATCTAGCCGGGGCAAACTTGGAGAATGTTAACTTGGCGGGTGCCAATCTAGTCGGAACCGATTTGAGTAAAGCCAAGCTGAGGGGAGCCATTCTCGACAAAGCTGTCTACACGCAAGAGACTCAATTTCCCTACGAGTTTGACCCTAGTGAAGCTGGAGCTTACTTAATTGCTGCGGGTGTATCGTTACCTGGGGTTAATTTGAGCGGAGTCAACCTGAGCGGAGCCGACTTGAGGGCGACAAATCTGCGAGGGGCAAAGTTACGAGGAGCCAACTTGAGGGGGGTAGACTTAAGCAAAGCTAACTTGAGGAAAGCTGACCTGGATGATGCCAACTTGAGCGAGGCAGACTTGCGAGGGGCGGATTTAACGGGCGCTATTTTGAAGCAGGTGAATTTCAGTGAGGCTGACCTGAGAGGAGTAGACTTAACGAGAGCCGACTTGAAAGGAGCGAATCTAAGTAGATCCGACTTGCGAGGAGTAGACTTGACCGGAGCTAGCTTGAATCAGGTGAACTTAAGTGAAGCTGACCTGCGAGGGATAGACTTGACGCGAACCGATTTAAGGGGAGCCAACCTGAGTGGGGCAGACTTGACGGATGTGGATTTGAGTCGGGCGCTGCTCAAGGGTGCTGACCTGACAGAAGCCCACGCCCCGCAAGGAAATTTCTTTAACTTAGAAATAGAGGCGCGATGAAGCTTCAAGCGCTGTGCGAGAAGTGCAGATGCGAATGTAGTAAATACGCTATTAGCAATGAGCCGCTTCTATAGATAGATAATCGCGGGATTCACTCAGAGACGAGCTCAATTATTTTTTTTTGCGAGTCCAGATATCCGTAAACATCATGGTCAATCCACCGATAAAAATAGCGATCGCCATCCCGCCTGCACTGACATTTATCCAGTCAATATTTTCCATTTGATTATTTAGCCGCTTTTTTTATCAACGGTACTAGATTAGCAACTTTGGTATCCAGACAGACATTCCCATTCAGATGAATCGTTGTTATCCCGTTTCATCCGTCCCTAGTGATTCCAGGGGGCGTGCCAGTAGTGGAAAATAAGAACCCCTCAATTGCTCACAGCTACGGAAGCAGCGCTCCCAGCTTTAACAAGAACAGCCCCTTCCCTTCAAGGGCGATGCCTTACCCATATCTCCTGGAATCTTGTAGGGGCGAAGCATTTAGGCGATACCTTAAGCACAAAAACGAGCAATTTTGTTAACCCAATGCTTCGCCCTCTACCTTCTTTCTTCAAAGACCCTCTAGGCACCGGAGAGGGGTTTTGCGAGAATTCCGCTGGCTTGTGTTTTCCAGAGACTTTTGCAAAAGGTTTAGTGTCTAACTTCAAACTCAGGTGAAATTTTCGGAATTTCTTTGAGATAAACCCGCGAAAAAGGTTCGGCTGAGCCAAGCTGGTACTGTTCAAGCAACCCATGAGAGCGGATGGAGATAGTATCTCCTTCTTTAATCACGACGGTAGAGTCGTGGAAAATGTCTCTCGTCAGCATCATCTCAGTTTCCGTAGGATTATCCAAGATGACAAGATTGCTGCCGTGGTAAAACATCCCATCTGCCTCTAGTACGTCTTCTCTGTACTCGACAATCAGCAGATCGAGATGGGGATTCCGTAGTAGGTTTTGAACGTTGTTGTTGTAATCTTTGTTCAAGTTTTTCTGGGAACGGTTGACGAAAACTCCATCCCGACAAACTGCGCCAATTGTCCAGTCGGGGTGTCTCATCAGAATATCGTCAATGACTTCTTGAAGTTCTTGAACTGAGATTCGGTTGAAGGTGATGAGTGGTATTCTGGCGTTTTCAGCGGATTCAAAGAAGGTTTCCAGAATATGGGAAGGTACATCGACGCTGTCACCAACGGCAGGTCTAAGATGCATATAGATGCCGGGGGCGGCGTTGATTTCGATGATGCCGAACTCGCCATCCTTCCAAGATTTGGATAAATCTTTGGCGATGACATCAATACCGAGGCAAGTCAACCGGAAATGCTGGGCGATGTCTTGCGCCAGGATAATGTTGTCAGGATGAACCGTGCTTGTCTTATCGATGCTCAAGCCGCCAGCGGATAGGTTGGCAACTTTACGAAGATAGACGATGCGATCGCTTTCAATCACGCTATCCAGCCCTAATCCCTGTTCTTCTAGGTACATTTCCATCGCTTCATCGCACTGGATCTTGCCCATCGGCGACGTTGGTGTATCTATCCTGTCTGGCTTCTGATTTTCCTGCTCGATCAGTTCCTCAATCGTCGAGCGTCCATCACCTACAACTGATGCGGCGCGGCGTTCTGTCGCGGCGACGAATCTACCATTGACGCAGAGTAAGCGAAAATCTGTCCCTTTGTAGCTTTTCTCGACAATGATCCGGACTGGCTGGTCTTTAGGAACGGCACTGACTGCTCTACTAAAGGCATATTTCAGTTCTTCTGAATCTTGCACATCAGCCGTTACCCCAATTCCTTTGTGACCCACTACCGGCTTCACAGCTACGGGATAGCCAATCTCTCTGGCAGCTGCGCGAGCGTCTTCCACGGAGAAGACGATATCACCTTGGGGAACAGGGAATCCTAAGGTACCTAAGAAAGCTTTGCAGTCATCTTTGCGAGTGGTGAAGTCCGAATCCAGATGGCTATCGCAGTCGAAGGTTGTTGCTATCCCGCGAATCTGCTTTTTTCCATAGCCATATTGAACCAGTCCTTCGTCCCACAAATAAAAAGTGGGAATTCCTTTTTCGTGAGCTGTACGCCACAGAGCATAGACTGTCGGCCCGCCGTAGACTGAGTAGCGGAACTGATCCTGCATCGCCTTGAACTGATCTTCAACCCGAAAGTCTTTACCGAGAGCGATCGCTTCAAACCAATCCCATACGCAATAAACAACTGCCCGACTGGTGCGTGCATGAAGTGATTCTACAGCAATCTTTGTGCTAGCCGGAAATGGCTTCATACTCCAGCGCTTAAGGTGCAGCCCCATGTCCAGCTTTCCGACTTCTGATACGGTTCGAGCGAACAGATGGGCATGAGATTCGTAGGTTTCATCGCGCAGATGGGGATAGCGATCGCCAATAATCGATACATAATCGCTAATCGCTGGAGGTTGTGTGTACTCAGTCAGAGCGAAGTCGAATATTAGCGCTCCCGTTTCCAAATACGGGTTTGGCCCCATGTAATGTTTGAAATTAAAGATATCGAATGCATCCGTTTTTCTAGCATTGACACGGACTGCATCGGTCATTATCTCTCTGCTCATGAGTATCTCCCGTTTTTAAACACCCTTTTTAACTTGGCGATTTGCTTACTTGAGCCTAGTTCGATTACCAAGCCTTTTCAGCTATCAAAGGACAGAGTCAAGTTAACTCCTTTGTATTTAAGTGAATGATTTATTGTCTTTTCACCATTTACTATCGCCAATGCCCAAATCTCTAAAATTTTTTTAATCAAACACTTTAAAAACCCATCTTCTTTAAGAAAACGGGTTTTATATGATTCGTGGAGTTTCCTCCTTGAAAATTTGATTCAAAATCTAAGCACGATCTACAATTTCTTTTGCTTTATCTTTGAGGTCTTCTTTTAGATGCATGGCAGCAGCTTCATCCTGCTTCATCTGACCTTCTGCTTGGTCTTTTTGGCTGCCGGTCACATGACCAAGACCCTCCTGCACCTTGCCTTCGACGTTTTTAGCAACTGCTTTGGCTCTATCTTCTACGCTCATTTTTTAGCTCCTTTACAAGGATATGTAATTTCTTATACTACCCACAGTATAAGAAGCTTAAGGGGAAAAAAGACATCCCTCGACAGTTAGATTTTTAAAACATCGGCAGTCTTTCAAAAGTAGGGTTCAAATGTAGGGTGGAAAGTGCCCACCCTAACTGTTAATTAATCAAGACTGTTAATTAATCAAGAATTGGCTTGCGAGTTTTTAGGTCAAATTTGTACCCGTGTGGAAGGATATGAAGCTTGGCTCCGCAAACTGCCAATGGCTCATCCTTCAAAATTTCACCGATGTTGCTATGGGTAATCTCTGATTCATCGACAACGGTGACAGCGCCTTCCCCGATTACTTCTAACTTGTTATCGCTGACTGCGATCGCTGTATTCTCGTCAATGCCGAATCCCAAGACAGCAGGCTGCTGTGCCAAGGCAGAAATTAACCGTCCCAAACGCCCACGCTGTAAGAAATGCTGATCGATCACCACTCCTGGCAAGAAGCCCATACCGGGACCCATCTCTACCACTTCAACCCGTGGGTTTGTCTCAGAGTCGCCTTCAACGATCATGACATCTGGCATCATGGCAGCTCCTGCGCTGGTGCCTCCCACCACGATTCCTTCAGCGTACCGCCGGTGAATTATCTTATCGATCTCGGTACCTTTGAGGATGCTGGTGATCCGAGCCTGATCTCCGCCGGTAAAAAATACACCCGTGGCTTTCTCAATGGCTTCCAAATAAGTGGCTGAAGTTGCATCTTCCCGCTCAACGGTGTCAACGATGCGAACGTCCTCGGCTCCTAGCCGCTCAAATACTCTGATATAGTTCTCACCCACTTCTCTCGGCAGCTCTGTCGCCACGGTCATGACGACGATTCGAGCTTTAGTACCCCCGGCGCGGCGAACAAACTCCCGAAGGATTGTGCAGTCTCCCTCCTTGTCTTCTGCACCCCCAATAATCACCAACTGCCCGCTAGGTTTATTCGCTGGTACGTTTTCTTGAGCTTCCATTGATTTTATGTCCAGGTATTAATGGTTGTTTTGTACATAAAAATACCCAGGAGGTATAGAAGGCTCCCAGGAAATTTTTTATGGGTCAGATTGGCTGTCCTAAATAACTAAAGTAGCTGTATAGGGTTTGCCGCAGCTTCTTTCTTGGGATATAACTTGCAGTAAATCTGTACTTTAAAATACAAAAATTAATTTGGAACTGTATGAGCGCTGAGCATCAATAAGAAAATAAGATTTTAGAGCCGCAAAACTATAAAAACTATATAGATAGCTATAGATAGTTGGCAATTCATTCAATCTTGCCGTTTTTCTCTAGATTTCACAGCAGCAATTCTCAGCTGCGTAAATGACACTCTTCGGGACACGACATTGCTGTGTCCCAGAGAAGATGTGTCTGAGATGAGTATCGGCTGCATTAATAGAGTAGCTTTGCTTGATGGATCAAATGAGTTTGCGTACTCAAGACTTCGTAGAGGTCAACTGCTTGCTGCTTACCGCGAGGTGTCACCCGGTCAATCAACCGACAGCTAAATAACTCTGGTTGTCTCATCTGGGCGATCGCGGCATCGCTGGCAAGGATGCGACAGCCGTAAAGCTTTGTCAACTCTTCTAGACGGGCGGCAGTATTTACGACATCGCCGATTACAGTAGAGTCCATGCGCCGGTCTGAACCAACTGTACCAATCATGGCAACGCCTGTATGAATGCCGATACCAACGTTTACCGGCTGCTCCAGGTTGTATTGCTGGCGATCGCGATTAAACTGATTTAAGCTTTCTACCATCATCACCGCCGCACTCAAGGCATCCTGTGCGTGGTTTCCCGTGCGGTCAAACACCGCCATCAGCGCATCTCCCAGGAATTTATCAATAAATCCATGATTGGTTGCGATCGCTTGATTCATTTGGGTAAAGAAAGCATTCAGCCACTCAAAGGTATCACTTGCTGTTTGAGCCTCTGCGATCGCTGTAAATTCCCGAATATCACAAAACAAAACCGTCAATTCTTCTTCCCTAGCGTTCCCCAGTTGAATTGACTCTACTCCTTTGGGTGCGATGCGGCTCAAGAATTGATCCGGCACAAATAGCCGAAACTTTTCTGAGAGGTATTCATTGATTTGCCATGCCGCTGATAACTGACGCTTTGTTTTTTCTTTGATTTCTTCTTGGGTTCGTTGCGCGGACTCTTGCGATCGCATCTCGATCAAACGCAGAGTATTCGCAATTTTCTTCAAAAGAAAAGTAGTTTTAATCGGTTTGGTAATGTAGTCATCCCCTAACATTTCCAGTCCCCGCATGTGGGACTCTTCATCATCCAACGCTGTTAAAAAAATCACCGGCACCGTTCGTAGCTCTGCATCCTCCCGCAATCGGCGACAAACTTCAAAGCCTCCCATATCCGGCATCATCACATCTAGCAAAATTAAATCTGGCTGAAAATCTTTGACAACTTCCAGTGCTTCAATACCTGATGATGCTATTAGAGTTTCATATCCTTGTGAATGCAACAACTCTTCTAGCAACAATAAATTATTGGGTTCATCATCAACTAACAAAATGCGCGGCAAGGGCTTTGTCATGGGATTGACAATATAAGAGCAAATGGCGCTGTTATGGAAAACTACTTCTCTTAGCAACCATTACACTCGCGCCTATGATTTTCCTTCAGTGAAACTACTTAAAACAGTTGTTCACTAAATGAGTATTTTTAACTAGATACCCCTGACGATTCTTAAGCCTGACGAGGTTACTTTCAGGACGGCTAGGTAGATAGATGCAAACCTAACTCCTCAAAGAGCGCCTATCGCTGAGAGAACCTTAACATATTGAAACACGGGGCTTCAGCAAAGACAATTAGCCATCAGGCAGATCGAACAATCCCTCATGAAGAGGCGATCTATCTCCCAAAAGCTAGATAGGCATTCGGTGATTCGCAATTCTCTATTGAATGCAGGAAAGTTTACCCTCATTCCCGAAAGCCATAGGGGTTTAATATTCCCTTCTGTCCGTTCCTCCCTCTCCGTAAATGGAGACAAGTTGGGGGTGAGGTTCCGAGTATATTGCTGCCACCCATCTAAATTTGCATATTCCAACAGTGGGACGCCAGTGGGAGATAAAGGTGGGGTATCCTTCTCCCTCATGGATTCTTTTGCTCGGAATCCTGTATAAAAGAGCGGACGGTGGCTGTGAGAAGATCGATATCTATTGGCTTACTGATGTAACCATTCGCACCAGCCGCCAAACAGCGATCGCGATCGCCCGCCATTGCCATTGCTGTTACCGCGATTACCGGCACCGGCTTCCACAAAGGATTAGCTTTTAGTTGACGGATAATTTCAAAACCATCCACCTCCGGTAGTTGGATATCCATCAAAATCAAGTGCGGCAGCGATTTCGGCGTCACCAAGGAAGATTGCAACGCCTCCATCATCGTGCGACCGTCATAAATTAACTCAACTGCATACCCTTCTAACTCCAGCACATCAGAAATCAATGCCTGATTGAAAGCTTGATCTTCCACCACCAAAATTCGCTTGGCATTGCCAGAAGATACACCACCCTTGAGAAATGATGACCGCTGCTGGTTTGGCACTGGGTTTGCTGCCTCTGCCAACTTCTGGGACATTTCCGTTACTGGTAGCCAGACACGAAACGTACTACCCTGACTTTCTACAGATTCTAGAGAGACCGTGCCGCCGTGGAGTTCTGCCAGTCGTTTCGTTAGCGCCAAACCTAAGCCAGTTCCTTCATGTTGCCGCGTTAAGGAAGCATCGACCTGCTGGAAAGGGCGAAACAGCAAATGCCATTTATCTCTAGAAATCCCGATCCCTGAGTCTTTGACTTCAATACACAAGTAAGGAGTGCTAGGATTCACCGGACTGCGATCGGGTCGAAATTCCCCGATCAACTGGGTGCCATAACCCAGCCGTCCGCTTAACTTGATTTGCCCACCCTCTGGCGTAAACTTGACAGCATTAGAGAGCAAATTAATTAATATCTGGCGGACACGACGTTCATCTAGCGACGCCTCCCCCAGCCGATAGTCTAATTCTAGAGTTAAGGCAAGTCGCTTTTTATCGGCACGGGGCTGAATCATGTGCAGGCATTGCGTGCAAAGCTCCGGGATCGAAACCGGCTGGAGTTCGAGTTCTGCCTTTCCGGCTTCTATTTTGGAGAGATCCAGAATGTCATTAATCAACTGCAACAGGTGTTGACCGCTTTCTTCCATCACCCGCACATATTTAATCTGGCGTTCGTTTAAAGAACCGGCGATTTGCCGTAGCAACAAGTCCGAAAATCCTAAAATACTGTTGAGAGGCGTTCGCAGTTCGTGGGACATAGCCGCCAGAAACTCAGACTTTAGTTGGGAAGCCCGTTCTAAATCGTGGTTGATTTCGCGCAGGTGTTCTTGCGCCTGTGCCCTTTCAATCGCAACGCCCAGCGTGCGACAGGCAACCAGGAGTATATCCTGTTGGGGAGCGTCCTGAAGTCTCTGATAAGTGCGAGATTCCAGCGTCAAGACACCAATGATCTTGCCATTGGCAGCAGGAATGGGAAAAATGCCTAGTTGACCAATTGCAGGATGGCGAAACGCCGACACTGCCTGGGGATTTTTGGAATAATCCTCTACAAATAGGGGCTTGCCGGTTTTTACGACTTCCCACAGTAACCCTTGACCGTAGGGAATCCCCCGATCGAGAAAGGCTTGCATCTCGGCAACGGCGGCTTCGCCGTGAGTCGCGATGAATTGACCGGAAATTTCATTGGTGAGAATATCGGCATAGGCATCAATCCCTTGACCCGTAATCACCTTGATATCGCCGAAGGCGGCACCCATTGTCTCTACGAGATAGGAAAGTGCAAATTGCCCAATTGTCTGCAAGTCGCTGGCAGGCTGCAACCGTTCCATCAAACCTACCAAAAAGGTTAACCGCCTCACCTCAGCGTTTAATGTTACCTGGTAGTCTTGATTGCCGGTGACATCGCGGAAGGTGAACAGGCGTCCCCCATCATTGGTCAGTGTGGTCTCTACCTCTAGACAGATGCCATTGGATTGCTGTACGGGAAGAGAAATGCACTCAGTTTCGGTTTGGCTAAGGGCTGAAGCGATTTGTTCGCTCTGCTGCGGCGACCAGTAGCCCTGTGCTACCACTTCAGCGAAGACTTCGCTACAATGCGGCTGTAGACCCAGCCATTCGGGGGGAAGTCCCCAAAGAAGGCTGAACTGGCGATTAAACAAGACCAAGTGATGGGAGCGGTTAAACAAAGCGATCGCATTGTCTACTGGATTCAAAATGAGTTCTTGTTCCTCCTTTGACTGTCGCCCAGTAGCGCTCATCTGCTCTGGTTGCATTGTTTTATTTGAGAAGTTGAGGGTTAAGAAGTTGGGAATCAGTCTAGCTCCGTCTGAATCTTGTTACTAGGTCTTCCATCGCAGAAAGTAAACCTTTGTTCATCATTCTTAATTTAACAAAATTTAACATTATCGCTCATGACTTGAACAACTAAATATTGTGATTCAAAACACAAGGCAATAAGATCAAAATCTCACTCCATAGAGGTTACGGGTCAAACCATACAGAGTGGTGCGATCACTTCTATCTCAAGGTAGACATGATGAAATAGAAGTCAGTTAATCCTTAACATGGGTGAGGCGAGCAATGAGGTTTGTAGAGCAAACTTTAAATCAGGAAAGTGAGTTTGAAGTCGATCTGTCTACGTCTGAATTTCCGACTTCAAAACTGAAAACTCAAACGATGCTAAATACTCAAAACTCCATGTCACTGGCCCAAGAACTGGCACAGAATTGGCGAGAGCAGATTGCAGCCGACTATCCCGACTCTAGCGCAGCAACACGAGAAAGTATTACTTGCTGGCTGATCGGAGAAGATTTAGAGCGATTTGAAGCACTGAACCCAAGCCAGATGAAAATTGCTCGGCAAGCAATGGAATACCGCTATCGAATTTTACGGCAGCGCTATTTAGGCGTGGGGCCAGAGCGTGCCTATCGTAATCTCACGACTCGATTGGGCAGCTTAGTGCTGCTCCGAAATAAAATCCGTACTTGGGTGGCGCTCTCGCGCGATCGCCAACGGGCAGTGGGCGACGTATTGCAAGAAGTGATTCAGGAACTATTACACAGCGATCGCTACATTCAACAGCAAATCGCTTGGATTGCCAAATGTACTCCCAGTGATACTCGCCTCCGCAATTCCCTGCTGATGACCAGTATCGAAGAGTATTGTCTCAGACCGATTCGCAACCAGCCGCTATTAGTGTATCGGTTTGTGAATTATCTACGGCGTTCTCAGCGCGGCGGCATGACTCACGTGCCTGATGGTGAATTGGTGCGACTGGTTTCTGAAGAAGTGACGCCCGATGAGACAGACAACCCAGTGAGTTTGCTAGATGCTCAAGCAGTCACTCAGTACCAAGAAAATCAAGTTTGGGAAGAACAGCAAACTTTACGTACCTCGGTCAAACAGGAATTTAAAGACTATTTAGCCGAAAACGTTAGTGAATCTGCTGCTAAGTGGCTGACACTGTATCTGCAAGGCAAGTCTCAAGAAGCGATCGCCAGCGCCTTAGGCTTGCCGATCAAAGAAATCTACCGACTGCGCGAAAAAGTTAGCTACCATGCCATTCGCGTCTTTGCCGTCAAAAGCCAGCCCGAATTAGTTGCCAGTTGGCTAGAAGCGTCATTACAGGAACACAACCTGGGTTTGACTCTGATTGAGTGGGAGCAATTCTACGCCACCCTCAACCCCGTGCAGCGCCAGTTGGTTGATAGTTTGAAAGCAGGTAAAACCCTAGAGGCGATCGCTGCTGAGTTGAACCTGAAAAATCACCAAGTCATGGGCGAATGGAGCAAACTTTATCTAGCCGCTCAAGCCTTACGGAGCGATTCCTAAGCTGTTTTCAAAAACCAGCAATATTTTCTTCCCACAGGGGTAACATAACTATAACTATATGAATAAATCAGTTTTATTCAGAACGATCTGCTAAATAATAGCGGACACTTGATCTCAGGGGCATCTAGGATATTCACTACTCAGGTTCTGTAACTCACCATGACCGCACTCGGAAGTAACCAATCTGCGGCTGGTGATTACTTGTGCTTATACCCTCGCCACCCTTTTTCTGGGTGGCTCTGATAGATGTAAGTCAAATGTTTAGATTGATTGACAAGCTCCTGCCCTTTGAAGCCTGTCTGTATTATCAAATCTTGCCCATCGCCTTAGAAGGCACCTGCCTGAAACTGGGCATGGTAAATCCAGCAGACACAGCCTCGTTAGATTATGTCCGTCGTATCCTGGCTTACCAAAACTACTCATTAGAAACCCAGCCGATAGCCGCTGATGCTCTCCAAGCAATCCTCAGCGCGTACTTGAAACACAATACAGGCACGGAAAAACAACCCGCGCATACCCAACCTCCCACGCCTGCAACTGAACACTCAGACACTCAGCCAGATCGGGAAAGCTCCAGCAAAAATTCTGATCGGATAGAACGGCAAACTGTCCCCACTTTAATTGTTGATAGCCCGGAGGCGCTGGGCGAACTGGAGGCGGAGCGCACCAACGCTCAAATGCAGCAAAAGCGAGCTTCAGAAGCACTCTTGAGACAATCACAGCCGGTAAAGCGCAACACTACAGTCCCACCCGCTGGTAATTCGTCCCATCACTGGCAAGAGCGATCGCAGCATCACATCTCTGGTTTCACCGCAAATCTGGCAGCCCTACCGCCCCAGCAGATGTTAAAAGAATTGCTCAAGCGGGTGCTGAACGGAACTATCGACCGGCTGGATTGCGAACGACATCTGTATGAAGGAAACATTCTCTGTAGCCGAAACAATGTCTTACAGTTTGTGATTCCAGGATTGGCACTACCCGTACTTCAAGGAGTCATCGACGAGCTAAAGCGAATCGGACATTTGCAATTAATACCAGTCGAACAAACCAAAGTGGTCGAGATTGAGCGATGCTATCAGCACAATCATCTGTTACTGCGCTTGCAAATCATGCCCGGTGAATATGGAGATGAGGCAATTATGCAAGTGTTTCGCGGAGAAACTTTGAAAGCTTATCAGCAGCAGCACCTAGAAAATCTCTGGGGGGAAGCTTTAAATATTGCTCATAAACTCCAGCGGAAGATGAATCAGATATGCCATGCTAGCGCCTCAGACTCCGTTCTCCGCACTTCATCCTATCCTACTTCAAACCCTGCTCAGTTAGAAGCCCTACCAGCCCTCCACCACTTGATTGAGAACGTTGAGCAACAACTAGAAGGACTTAAACGAATGCAGAGCGATCGCCCGAACCCTGATGCCAACTCAAAGAACAACATGGCTCATCTGTAATTTGATACTCTCCGCATCAGTGCGCGGAGATTCTTCTTTCATGGAGCGCTCTAACCATAAAGTAGTTGTCTCCCCTATGTCAGTAGAGCATTTCTCCAAAACCGTTTCAGTCCATAACAGACGCCAGTTTTCCAGTGAAGAGTGGATACTGCCCTTCAAGCTCAAAAGCTTGGTTTTCTGGTACGTGTTGCTGAGACTTTTCACCCTGAGAGGATTCCTTCCGATAACCTAGTAAGCCTAATAATCATCCGGGCGCTGCCTTTCGGCTACTGAGTTTTTAAAGTGGTTGAATCCTCTAGCACTGTGTAAAATAATACAATTACCGTAGCTTCAGTTAAATAAAAAATCGCCTTAGAAGGACGAGGCTTGCTTTACCCCCTGTCTCGGTAAGGTGCAGCCATTGCCGAAGCCTACATGAACGAATTCGTACCCATCGCGGTAGGGTAGGATAAATCATGAAGGATGAATCGACAAATTCTCGCCTTAGATAACAGTATTTTCCAGGCTTGCTTGTTCAAACTTGAAACTTCATAATTCATACTTTATACTTCACACTTCCTTTCATGCAGACCAAAGCTTTTTCTGAGCTGTTCCCTCTCTTTAATACTGCCGCTCCAGAGACATTAGAATGGCTTTTGTCTGTCGCAGTCGAACACGAGTATCCATCAGACAGAGCCGTTTTGATGGAAGACGCTTGGGGCAACGCAGTTTATTTTGTCGTGTCGGGTTGGGTCAAAGTCCGACGCCTCTCTGGGGAGGATGTTATCACCCTGGCAATCTTGGGTAAAGGTGATTTTTTTGGAGAAATGGCAATTCTCGATGAATCTCCCCGCTCAACCGATGTGATTGCTCTCTCGCCTGTAGAATTGCTCAGCGTCTCTGCCCAGCGCTTCATTCAAACCCTCTTCAAAGATCCGCAGTTGCACCACCGGATGCTGCAATTGATGGTGAAGCGTCTGCGCCAAACGAACCTCCGCTTTCAAATGCGTCATCAACCTCCAGCGGTAAAATTAGCCAACACGCTGATTGCTTTGGGAGAAAACTATGGTGAAGCCACTGAAAGAGGAACGGAAATCTATAATATTCCCTCTAAAGATTTGGCTAACGTCACAGATATTGGCGTCGAGGACACTAGCAAAATTATGGAAAAACTAGAAAGTAAAGGCTGGGTTAAAATCGATCCGGCGCAGGAGACGCTTCATCTTCTCAACATCAAGCAGCTAACGCATCTTGCCGGACGAGTTTAGGAAAGCAAATATACTAAACCGGACTATTGAAACCCGCTTTCATCGGGGAAAGTCAGTGTAGAGGAGAATTCTATTCGTTCTTTTGACAAGGATTGGGATACTCCCAAGAGAAAATCTAATTGATTGGAAAACCGAATTTCTGACTACCGACTAACGACTGAGCAAAAATTGCTAGTTAAATTAGTTGGTATAGATGATTGATAAAAGCTAAAAATGACAGAAGCAACAGCTGTTCGCCGCGATCGCTTATCCAACACTGCCCCAAAAATTCATTACCAGGTGGCGATACGGGAGCCACAATCGCATCTTTTTGACGTAACTTTGACCGTACAAAACTGGCAGTCACCGATTCTCGATTTAAAATTGCCGGTGTGGACTCCTGGTTCCTACCTGGTGCGCGAGTATTCTAAACATTTGCAAGACTTTTCGGCTGATTCCAGCGAACAACAACCTTTGGCGTGGCGGAAGCTTAGTAAAAATCACTGGCAAATAGATACAAACGGTGTGTCGGAAGTAACGGTGCGTTACCGGATGTTTGCCAATGAACTAACGGTGCGAACTAATCATTTAGATGTTACTCATGGGTATTTTAACAGTGCTGCTCTGTTATTTTATATACCCGAGTTTGAAAAACAACCCATTCTAGTGACAATTGTGCCGCCCAAACCCGAATGGCGCGTCACGACCCCATTACCAGCGGCGGATGGACAAGCGAACACCTTCCAAGCGCCCGATTTTGACACGCTGGTGGATAGTCCCTTCGAGATTGGTTCTCATCAGTTGCATCATTTTGAAGTTTTGGGAAAACCTCATGAGTTAGCCATCTGGGGACAGGGGAACGCCAAGCCAGAGCAAATTATTGAAGACACGCAGAAAATCATTGAGGTGGAATCCCAGATGTTTGGGGGTTTACCTTATGACCGATATGTGTTTTTGCTGCATCTAGCTTCCACGGGTGCTGGAGGTTTGGAACACAAGAATGCTTGCACGTTGAATTACCATCGCTTTGGGTTCCGCGATCGCGATAAGTACAATCGCTTTATGCAGCTGGTCGCTCACGAATTCTTCCACCTGTGGAATGTGAAGCGCATCCGTCCCAAAGGATTAGAGGTGTTTGATTATACCGGAGAAAACTATACACCTTCGCTGTGGTTTAGTGAGGGGACAACCAGTTATTACGACTTGGTGATTCCGTTGCGGGCGGGAATCTATGATGCAAAGTCTTTCTTGAAGGAGTTAGGCAAAGAAATATCGCGGTTACAAACGACACCAGGGCGACTGGTGCAGCCTGCGAGTGAATCGAGTTTTGATGCCTGGATTAAGCTGTATCGACCGGATGCCAATAGTGGAAATTCCCAGATTTCCTACTATCTGAAAGGAGCGATGGTATCCTTGTTGCTAGATTTGCTAATTCGAGGGCGTCATAGCAATCAGCGATCGCTTGATGATGTGATGCGGCAAATGTGGCAGCAGTTTGGACAGCCGGAAACCGGCTTCACTCCAGAACAATTGCAACAAGTTATAGAATCAGTCGCTGACATGGATTTGAGCGACTTCTTTAAGCGATACATTGAGGGAACTGAAGAGTTACCCTTTGACGAATACCTGAATCCCTTCGGTTTGCGGTTAGTGGTAGAGGAAGAGGAACCCATTCCTTATCTGGGCGTGACAGCAAAGACGGAGAATGGGCGCGAAGCGATCAAATTTGTCCAAGCGGGTTCTCCAGCGCAGTTAGCCGGTATTGATGCGGGAGATGAATTGCTAGCAATTGACGGTTTCCGAGTAACGTCACTTTCTTTGAGCGATCGCCTGAAAGATTACCAATCGGGGAATACGATTCAGGTGACGGTTTTCCATCAAGATGAACTCCGGATGCCACTCGTGACTTTAGCAGATCCGCGCCCCAGCGCTTACAAAATTGTGCCCGTAGAGTCTCCTGACGATGTTCAAAAACAAAACTTTGCTAAGTGGCTAGGATCGGGATTCTAAGAGGGCGATTGCGTTTTCACCTTGAGTTTCGGCTGCATTATTTGAAGGATTGGACAGTCCCTCTTCCTGCTGGAATTCATTACTCTTTCAGCAACGCCATGATTTTTTCATCCCCTGGGACAACTAGCGATTAATTGGTTGGTAACAAGATTTCCGATAGCCTTATGGTAGTAAGAAGCGATGCTTATTACCAACTTTTCCAAATGCAGATGATTCAAGGTACAACCAAACTTTTAGGGGTGATTGGTCATCCCATCGGGCATTCCCTATCGCCGGTGATGCACAATGCGGCGATCGCTCATTTAGGATTAGATTACGTTTATGTACCTTTGTCGGTCGCGCCGGAAGATTTAGAGAAAGCGATCCCGGGTTTGGCCGCAATGGATAATTTTGTAGGCTTTAGCGTTACTATTCCCCACAAACAGGCAATTATCCCCCTGCTATCAGAAGTATCAGATATTGCCCAAGCGATAGGAGCCGTCAACACCGTTACCAAGACGGATAGGGGATGGGTGGGCACGAATACGGATGTGACGGGCTTCCTCGCCCCCCTGGAAGCTAACAATAGCGATTGGAGCCAAAGTGTCGCGGTCATTTTAGGCAATGGCGGTGCGGCGCGGGCGGTAGTTGCCGGTTGCAAAAAACTGGGTTGTGCCCAAATCCATGTTGTTGGGCGAAACTGGGAGAATTTAACCGCCTTTCAAAATAGCTGGCGCAATTCATCCTTACCAGTAGAAATTAGCACCCATTCTTGGGGAGAACTACCGAGTCTGATTTCTCAAGCATCTTTGTTAGTCAATACAACACCCGTTGGGATGTACCCGAAGGTTGACGAATCTCCTTTAAATGCCGAAGCGATCGCCAATTTGCCAGAAGGCGCGATCGCTTACGATCTGATTTACAAACCCCACCCTACCCGGTTCCTGCAACAAGCCCAAAAACAAGGCGCGGTGATGGTTAATGGACTGGAAATGCTCGTTCAGCAAGGAGCCGCCGCCTTGAAAATCTGGTTAAACGCCGAGCCGCCAGTGGACGTGATGCGCCAATCTCTACAAAAACAATTAAAAATCAAAAATTAAACCCAGCATGCAAGTTTTGGGATTTCTCCCTTAATGGGTTGGGGAGTGGAGGATATTGACAAAATTTGCTTGACATTTCGATTTCCTAACTTCCTGGAAAAAGGGGGCTAAGAAAAAGTTGCACATTAGCGTAACCTGAAAAGAGATGCAACTCTGAGCAAATTTACGGATATTCAAGTCAAGCGATTGTATCGGCAGGCTTTTTTCTGCGAATTTTTACTTATATATTACAATTTATTAAAATGTTTTTTCTAGGTACAACGGTAATCTCTTGCGAGTTTTACTGAAGAAAACCGATCGCTCTTTTACATCAATCCTGTAATATTTGCGGTAGCTTAGATATCATTTCACTCAATCTTTACAGGTTGACCTGTAAATCTACTTGTTAATTTAAAGATTACGTAAAGATACTGCCGTACTGATGTGGTACTTAGTACTTAGTGCGTACTATGGAACAGCTCTAAAACCGTAAAATTGCTTACTTTACAAAAACCGCTAATTTTTACGGATCTCAAGATGAGAGGGTTCAGGCTTCCGAGAAGTTTGGACTGGCTGATCCGAGAACATCGCTCAGGTTTTAACTGGAGCTTCCAGTATTTGATTTATTAACTTTGGAGAGAATTAAAAATATATGGTGGAAAGCCGCAAAGATATTAAAAACAATCCTACGGTTCCTGGGTTGCCACCCCTGTTGCGGGTTCCATCAGAATCATTGCAAATCTCTGAATTGGGTTTTTCTAAGGCTTTAGCAGGCTCTAAGACTTCTCAGGCGCTAGGGGACGAACGCGGGTACGCGCAGACGCGCCTGCTCCGCTTTTCTTTAGTGGTGCCGACCTATAACGAAGGTGACAACATCCGGGAGATTGTTCGGTTACTGACTGAGCTGTTGGATGGAGCTATCCCGAATAACTATGAGCTGATTGTGGTCGATGATAATAGCCCGGATGGAACCTGGGAAATCGCTCAGGTTCTGATGTTGGAGTATCCGCATCTGCGAGTAATGCGGCGGGTTGAAGAACGGGGACTTTCGACAGCAGTAATTCGTGGCTGGCAGGCAGCGCGGGGAGAGATATTAGGTGTCATTGATGCCGATCTCCAGCATCCACCAGAGTTGTTATTGCAGCTGTTGGCGAAAATGGATCGAGGCGCAGATTTGGCGGCGGCTAGTCGTCATGTGGAAGGTGGCGGCGTCAGCGACTGGAGTATTGTCCGTAGAGTGTTATCCCGTGGTGCCCAGATGTTGGGGTTAATACTGTTGCCTGGGGTCGTGGGTCGTGTGTCCGATCCGATGAGTGGTTACTTTTTGGTACGCCGCGAGTGCTTGGTGGGAAAAACACTGAGTCCGGTGGGTTACAAGATTTTGATTGAAGTGCTGGGTCGGGGCGATATCCGTTGGATTGCTGAAGCAGGCTACGTGTTTCAAGAACGCCAAGCGGGGGAAAGTAAGGTTTCTGCAAAACAATATGTAGATTATCTGCGGCATTTACTGAGGTTGCGTCTTTCCCGCTGGCCGATTGGTCGGTTTTTCCGATTTGGTGCAGTCGGTTTCAGCGGCGTATTTGTAGATATGGCAATGTTTTATTTGCTGCGTACCCAAGTGGGATTGGGACTGACGACCAGTGCAGCGTTGGCTTCGGAAGTGGCAATTATCAATAATTTCTTGTGGAATGACAGCTGGACTTTTGCTGACATTTCCAGTCGCCAACAGGGATGGAGCAAGCGCTTCAAGCGGCTGTTGAAATTTAATCTAGTTTGTCTGAGTGGGCTGGTATTAAACCTTTTGATCCTGAATTTGCTGTTCAATGTGCTGGGCGTTAATCAATATGTTGCCAAGCTGATTGCGATCGCTGCGGTGACTCTGTGGAATTTCTGGATCAATCTAAAGCTCAGCTGGCGGGTGACGGAAACCAAGTAGTCTGAGTCTTTAGTCATTAGTCCTGAGTTATTGTCGTGAGTCCATTCATGGCTCTTGACCAATAACTCTTCACCGATAACTATTGACTAATGATTAATAACTGGTTGCTACTTTTAGTGTGGATAGGAGTTGGGACTGGCTTGCGCTTGCTAAATTTGGCTGGCAAGTCGCCTTGGACAGATGAATTTTCGACGCTGGTTTTCAGCTTGGGCAATAGTTTTCGCGGCGTTCCCCTAGACCAAGCGATCGCACTCGATACTCTTCTGCAACCTTTGCAACCAAACCCAGCAGCAGGAATCCAAGATGTCATTCATCACTTAGTCACTGAAAGTAACCATCCCCCACTCTACTTTGTGCTAACTCACCTGTGGTTGAAACTATTTCCGCCAGATGGGGGGTTGGTTTCGCTGTGGGGGGCGCGATCGCTTGCTGCCCTTTTCGGCGTCGTCTCTATCCCTGCAATGTATGCATTTGGCTGGTTTGCGTTTCGTTCTCGGTTGGTAGGACACATGGCAGCAGCGATGATGGCAGTTTCGCCCTACGCCATCTTTCTAGCGCAAGAAGCTCGTCATTACACTTTGGCAATCCTATGGGTCATTGCTTCTCTAACCTGTCTGCTAGTTGCTGCACGACACCTTCAGCGTCAGGCACCTCTGCCCATTTGGCTCGTACTCCTCTGGGTAAGTATTAATACTTTAGGAATTTCCAGTCATTATTTTTTCGTCCTCACTTTGGGTGCCCAAGGGCTGGCGTTGATTGTCCTTCTGTGGCAACAAAGGCGGACTCAGAATAATTTTAAATTTCCCACTATCAAGTCCTTGCTCTCATTGCTGCCGGTTGCGGCTGGGACGCTGGCGGGGGGATTAGTGTGGGTGCCAGTATTTTTACAAAACAGTTATGGGGGAAAGCTAACCGAATGGATTCAAGGTGATCGCGTCGGTTTGGCATGGCTTAGCCCTATATTTCAAGCGATCGCGGCTTGGATTACGATGATCGCCCTATTACCAGTAGAATCACCCGATTTAATCGTGGTGATTCTGTGTGGCCCTGTAATGCTGATTTTCTTTCTTTGGTCGCTACCCATCCTCTATCGAGGCCTGAAATTTCAGCGCCAAGAGGCGGGTTTGACAACCCAACTGTTTGAGGGTTTCGTCTGGAGTGCGATCGCACTGTTTTTTGTCTTTACCTACTTCCTCGGAATTGATTTAACTCGTGGGGCAAGGTATAACTTTGTCTATTTTCCAGCAGTCATCGTTATCTTAGGAGCTAGCCTTGCTGTCTGTTGGAATGCTGTAAGGGCTGAAGAAACTACCTTAAAAGAGTCAGTCCTAGCCAGCAATAATCCCGGCTCAAAAGCCAAAATTCAAGATGCAAAACTTTTTCTCCAAACATCTGGCAAAAAAGTCGTTGTGATTATTTTTCTAATGGGACTTTTGAGCGGACTAACCGTAGCCTGCAATTTGGGCTATCAGAAATACTATCGCCCCGATCTGTTAGTGTCACCAATTCTATATCCGCTAGATTACTTGTCTACATCTGAGCTGGTGCCAGTTCTAATTGCCACAACTCACAAAACCCATGTGCAAACTGGGGAAATGATGGGAATCGCGTGGGAACTCAAACAGGAGGAGGAACAAACAAGGCGAACCCAATTTCTCCTAGCTCATCAAGACCAAAATCCTCAAACTTCAACGGTGGCACTGCAAAAAACCTTGGCGACTTTACCGCGACCTCTAGATGTTTTGCTATTGAATTTCCACGCCCCAATAGAGCCAATAGAGTTAAATAAGTGTGTTGCTGATGCCGACTTTCCCTCAGTGGATGGATACGAAGCTAAACTTTATCACTGTCCCTATCGTTAAAATTTAACCGCTTTTTTTGACACTTTCTGGAACGCTCAGCGACGATAAACCCGCGATCGCTCTTAAATTTTGAGAGCGAATTAGCTCTGTAAAATTCAAACTAGGGCGACCTTCGATTTTACCGACCGCTTCAATTGCAGATAACAATTGCTGGGCAGCTTCAGCTTCCGTGTAACCGCGTCGAATCGCTACTTTGATTGCCGCTTCATCTGCATCTAGTTGAGACTGAGAAGTGCGAGTATTTCGCCAAATTTGAGTTGCTGCCAGTCCGCTTAATCCGCTAGCCACGACAACACCCACGGCATCTCCTTGGACAAGCTGCACAATTGCTCCGATTGCCCCAGCCATCACGACGCCTTGATAAAGGTCGGGTTTAAACCACTTGATCCCAGTCAGCCAAGCAACTGTGCGTAAAATCAGTAAATCTCGCTGCGGCTGAGATAACCGACGCCACAAATCAAAATTGATATAAATCGGTCGATCTTGTGCCCAAGGTAGCGGAAACGGGCTATCAATCACCTGCGATTGCTCTGGTTTGCTGACCACTTTTGTCAGCATTCGACCAGATGCAGGCATGACATCTAATAAGCGGCGAATTTCAGGCTCTGGATTCATCTTGGATGGCTTGGGGCAACTCAGGTAAAGATGCGATCGCTCTACTCACTCAAAACTATTCTAAGGAATGTGGACGAAATAACTGGTAAAAGTAGGGGCAGGCTCCTACTGTCATGTCCCTACCCAGGAATTGAAATAAATCCACAATCCGCCGTTTTAGGGGGAAGGAGACGGAACGGCTGAAGCCGTAGGCTTGGGTTGAGGAGCTTGCTTTGGCGGGGTGGTGGCTCTGGGCGTTGCTGGAGGACGAGGGGATGGGATCGCCTTGGGTGTTGTTGTCGTTCTGGGTGTCGCCGGAGGTTTCGTGGCGGGCGCTTGCAGGCGAGTCGCTGGTGAGGGCGCTACGGCTGGATTACCAGGTGTTGCCGTTGGTTCGGGTGAAATCGTCGTAGCTGGTAAGGGCGTTATGGCTGGGTTGACGGGTGTTGACGTTGGTACAGGGGAAACCGTCGCACCGGGAACGGGAGACAGCGTTGGGCTGGCAGCTGGGGCGGTGATAGAAGCCGGAGTTCCTTGTACACCCAAAATGCTGGGATCTCCAGTGTCAAACACACCTGCAAGACAGGCAATCATTAATGTCCCCAGAGTTCCGGCAAACAAAGCTTTCCAACCGAGTTCGGAGATATCTTTGCGCCGAGAAGGAATTAAGGCAATAGTGCCACCCACAAAAATACCGACTGAAGCAAGATGGGCAAATCCAGAGAGGGCATAACTGACGATTAAGACAGTGCGATCGCTTAGGGGATTCACTGGTCTTTGGGCAGCTTCTGCCAATGCTTGATAAGGAGGAATTGCCGTTTCTAATAATCTGCGCCCAATGATTACAGATGCTTCCCAAGATTCGCTCAAGGGAACGCCTGTTAAAATAGTCAGCGGATAAAATAAGGCTCCTTCAATATTTTGCAAGGTAACAATTTTAAAGAAGTCACCCAATCCGCCGGGTAAACCTGCCAACCAACCAAAAAATTGATTGATTAAAGAAACCAAACCCAAAATTAGAATCAGTACGGCAGCGATCGCGACTGCCATTTTCACTCCATCTAAAGAGCCGACAATCGCTGCATCTAAGGGGCTGACTCGCTCGATAGGTTCTCCACCCACTGTTTCCTGTTTCGGCTTGTCCTGATTCTCGTATTCCTCAAACTCATTTTGCTCAAACTCTTTGGCTTGTTTCTCGCTAGGAATGCCACCAAGCGTTACAGGAACTCCTGTTTCCGGTACTAAAATTTTTGAGATTACAAAACAAGCGGGAATAGCAATAATAGATGCCGATACTAAATGTCCTAGAATATTCGGAAAAACAGGTTTGAGGAAACTAACGTAAATTGCCAAAGTTGAGGAAGCAGCAGTGCCAAAACAACAAGCTAGAATTGCTGCTAGTTCCGAACGGGTCATTTTCGGCAGATACGGCTTAACGACAATCGCTGCCTCAATGCCTACAAAAATATTAGCAGCACCGCTTAAGGCTTCCGCTCCGCTCAAGCGCATTGTCCAATAAAATAATTTAGCAAAAATCTCGGTGATAATTTGAATGACACCAATATTGTAGAGAAGTGCCATCAGTCCGGAGAAAAAAATCACCGTCGGTAAGGCGCGAAAAGCAAAAATATAGCCAAGATTGACGGGTGGAATTCCAACTGGAACTGGTGGATTTCCCTTAGGTACTATATTTCCGCCAAATACAAATCGTGCCCCAAAGTCAGCAGCTTCAAAAACGCCATTTAGTAAGTTACTAAACCATTCTAAAGCTGTGCGTGTCGGCGGGAACTGAAACACCAAAAAAGCCAAAACTAACTGTAAGCCAATGCCCCAGATAATGACACGCCAGGGGATGACTCGTTTGTGCTCCGAAAACAACCACGCGATCGCGCATAAACCAAAAATGCCCAGAAAAGAGATAACGTTAAGATACCAAGGATGAGACATGGGCCAGAGTCCTTACTTGTTGACAGAGTACTTCCCAGTTTGCCGTCCCCTACAAATGAGCGCGTTTTTCGGCTTTATCCCCGTCTTACGAGGGATGACACGGGACACCCAAGACAATAGCCGAAAATGAGGTGCTTCAGTACTACTACAGCTTTAAAATAGGCACAGAAGCCTGTATCTTATTCAAACTTAAGAATATCCTAAAGACAGGGAAACAACTTGACTAGAGCCGTCCCAACTTGTTAATGCTGCTCTTGGGCAGTTAACTATCAGCAAATTCAATACATGGAAGCTTTTGACTCAGTTCCTCCCCAATGGATCGAATCTGCTACTCACGCCCGCGAGTTTTGCTGTCCTAACTGTCGGGCTTCCTCCAGGGAAGCGCAACAGGTTTGGCTCAACCGGCGATCGCCTGTAATGACAGAAGACTATCGCCGAAAATGGCAGGAGTTTTATCAGTGCCAGTGCGGTTGTGTGTGGTGGGCATGGAGTAACGATCGCCCTCCCTCCGATTTGGTAAAACGCGAACCTCCAACGATTGACGAGTGATGCTTTAGGAAGCAGAGGCGCGATCGCATCTTTTTCAACTGTAGGGGCGAAGCATTCGGGGGATAACTTATGACACTTAACCGAGATTTACCTATCCGAATGCTTCGCCCTGTCCCGCGATCGCCGTTAACATTTGTACAGAAATATTAGGGTTTGTCTGCACACCTTGAGGGCAAAGCATTCGGATACAGAAATTTGGGTTTATTCCGTCCAGTTATCGCCCGAATGCTTCGCCCCTACATCTATCAAAACCGCGATCGCTCTCTCTGGTTGTCAGCGCGTTAGCGAAGCGAAGCCTTTAGGCTTATCGCAAGATTGTGTTAGGTGCACCGGATTCATAAGCGTAAAACCCCAGTTTTCGTATACAGATGTAATAATTCCTGACATAATTCACTATTTCCCTAACTATTAATTGCTAGGTAGCTAGAGTTATTTTAATAACACAAATCTGTCAGAGTGTGGTTTAGGAGAGGCGTTGTCCTCTCAGACTGGGCAAAATGCAAATATCCTTGGGAAAAGCTATAGCTTAGAAGCACCTTGTCAAAGGTATATTTGCTTGAGTAAGCTAGGGGCAAATTCCTCTATCTAAAGTTTTAAATTGAAGATAATAATGCGTTTGCATAGCATCATCCGGAAGAAAGTATTGTCTCAGATTAACGATTAACAGTTATTTATTAACTTTTTTTCTGACTGCAACGGCATTCTTAATCCTCGCTGTCTACTATATTCCCCGTTTTTACATGGAATGGAATATTAATCTGAGTGACTAGAACAAACTTGCTGAGGCGATTCCAGCTTACAAAAAAGCAGTCGGATTTGGCTCAAAAAATACTTTTGCTAAGGTTAGCTTTTTGTCAGGATGGTTATAATTCAGCTTTTACTTGACCGATGATGTGAATAGTGAGAGACGAAGATGCTGGAGTTTTGGAAAAACCTTTTTGCTGTAGCACCGTTTATCCCCCATGGGCATTGCTATCTCTGGAAACCAGGATTGGTGAGTCTTCATATCGTTTCCGACTTGCTGATTGCCCTGGCTTATTATTCAATCCCGATAACGCTGCTCTATTTTGTTCGCAAGCGACAAGATTTGCCCTACCCTTGGATGTTTCTGCTATTTAGCAGCTTCATCGTCGCTTGTGGTACTACGCACCTGATGGAGATTTGGACGCTTTGGCATCCTACCTATTGGCTGAGTGGCTGCCTCAAAGCCATCACCGCATTGGTTTCAGTGGTGACAGCGATAGCTCTGGTGCCGTTAATCCCAAAAGCATTAGCCCTTCCCAGTCCCGCACAGTTGGAGGCAGCTAATCGAAAACTAGAGCAGGAAATTAGAGAGCGTATCAAGGTAGAAGCAAGTCTTCAAGAGCGGGAGCAGTTCTTAAGCAACATTTATAACTCAGTGGCAGACCACCTTTGGGTGGTGGAACAGCTTGAGGATGGCGAATTTCAAGTTGTCAGCATGAATCGAGCCGTTGAAGCTTCAAGTGGAACTTTGGTCGAGCACTGGATTGGTAAACGGCTGGACGAACTGTGGGACATCGAGACAGCTGCTACGATTCGGGCGCACTACCATGACTGTTTGCAGCAAGGTCAAACAATCTCTTATGAGGAAAATCTGCCTTTTGAAGAACAGATTTGTTGCTTTCTCACCACCTTAACGCCTTTAGTAGAGCGCGATGAACGAACTCGCTTACTCGGCGTCAGCATGGATATCACGGAGCGCAAGCGGGTTGAAAACGCTTTGAAAGAAAGTGAAGAACGCTGGCAGTTAGCGTTGCAGGGTAACAAAGATGGAATTTGGGATTGGAATGTCAGAACGAATGAAGTCTTTTTCTCAGTGCGATGGAAAGAAATACTGGGTTATCAAGACTGCGAAATTTCTCACCATCTAGATGAGTGGGCTAAACGAGTCCATCTAGACGATCTTGCCTGGGTGATGGAAACAATCGAAAATCACTTTGCTAAAAAAACACCTTTTTACGAAACTGAACACCGCATTTTATGTAAAGACGGGACTTATAAATGGATTCTCGATCGCGGTCAGGCACTCTGGGATGACGGCGGCAATGCGATTAGAATGGTCGGTTCTTCTACCGATATTACAGAAAGCAAGGAGGCTGAAGCAGAGCTGCGCTGCAAAGAAACCTTGCTGCGCTCAATGACTGATGCTTCGCCACTCGCTTTTTTTGTTGTAGATAACCGTAGCGATGCCATTCTCTACTTCAATCACCGCTTCTGCAATATCTGGGGTATCGAACACCTAGAAGAACAGATGCAGCGGGGTCAACTGAAAAACAACGATATCGTTCCTCACTGCCTGCCCGTACTTGTAGATGTTCCGGCTTTTGCCGAATCCTGCAAACCGTTGCAAAGTGAAGAAAATCGAGCCGTTGTTGAAGATGAAATTCCTTTTCGCGATGGGCGCACGATTCGTCGTTTTTCGACACAAATTCGCGACGATAGCGATCGCTATTTCGGACGACTTTATCTATTTGAAGATATTACCGAACGCAAGCAAATAGAAGAAAAACTGCAACTGGCTGATTTTTCGCTCGAACGTTCCTCTCTCGCCCTTGCCTGGATTGATCGCAATGGCAGAATTTTACGGGTAAATGAAACAGCGTGCAAGCAAAGGGGATATTCTCGCGAAGAGTTGCTATCAATGCACGTATGGGATACCGATCCCAATTTTCCGATGGAGGTGTGGCCGCAGCATTGGCAAGAACTTAAAGAGCAAAAAACACTTTCGTTTACTTCTCAACAATATACAAGGGGTGGCGGTGTTATCCCCGTTGAAATTACGCTAAATTATCTGGAATTTAACGGAAAGGAATACAATTTTGCCTGCGCCCGCGATGTCAGCGATCGCTATCGCGCAGAGGAAGCACTGCGAGCCTCTCAAGCCCGTCTTTCTGGGGTTCTAGACATTGCCGACGAAGCCATTATCTCAGTAGATTCCAGCCAACGCATTACCCTATACAACCAAGGAGCCGAACGGATTTTTGGCTATACGTCCGAGGAAATGCTCGGTCAGACTCTCGACCGACTTTTGCCAGAACGCTTTGCGATAAGTCATCGCCAGCACGTAGATCGATTTGCCCAATCCGCCCAAACAGCAAGGAAGATGGGTAGGCGCGGCGAGATTGTCGGTCGCCGTAAAGATGGCACGGAATTTCCGGCTGAAGCCTCGATTTCTCAATTGGAATTAACAGGAGAAAAAGTTTTTACGGTTTTTCTGCGCGACATTAGCGATCGCAAACAGGCAGAAACAGCCTTAAAAGAAAGTGAAGCCCGCTTCCAGGCATTTATGGATAACAGTCCCGCCCCTGCTTGGATTACAGATGGAGAGGGGAAACTTCTGTACTGTAGCCAAGCCTATTGCCGCATATTCAACGTAGCAAAAGAGTCAGTGGGCAAAATAGATATCTCCATCCATCCACAAAAATTCAGTCAGGAATATTTAAACAATATTCGCAAAGTTATAGAAACTAATCAAGCTCTCGAAGCAATTGAGCTAGGTTCACTTGCAGATGGCACTGTTGGCGAGTTTGTAGTGTACAAGTTTCCGTTGCCAAGTTCATCCGGTCAAGTGTTAGTTGGGGGAATAGGACTCGATATTACCGAGCGCAAAAAAGCAGAAGCAGCCGTGCAACAGCGAGAACAAGAGTTCCGCGCTTTAGTAGAAAATGCGCCCGACATTATCATGCGGTTGAATCGGGAATGTCGCTATCTCTATATCAACCCCATAGTTGAAGGACAATTGGGGATTCCTCCTGCCGCGTTTATCGGTAAAACTATTAAGGAATTGGGTGCATCCGAAGCATTGGTTAATCTTTGGCGAACAACCCTTGAGCAAGTATTTGAAACGGGTGGCGAGCAAAACATTGAATACGAAATTCCATCGCTTGCAGGGCTAACTTATTATGCTTCCCGCGTAGTTCCTGAATTGGGCAGCGATGGCTCCGTGCAATCGGTTTTGGCAGTTGCTCGCGATATCAGCGAGCGCAAACTTGCAGAAGCGGCTCTAAAACAGGCTCGCGACGAGTTAGAAATTAGAGTCAATCAACGCACTGCTCTACTCGCTACAGCAAATAAAGAATTGCGGCAAGAAATTGCCGAACGGCAAGCCGCGCTGCGCGAACTCAAACAAGCACAAGCGGCTTTGCAAACGTCGGAAGTCAGACTCAAAGAAGTGCTTGATAATACAGCCGCTTTCATTTCCTCGGCACACATTCATCCTGATAGAGTTTGGGAATACGTATACTATTCCCCCAATGGAGAGGAAATTTTTGGCTACAAAGGAGAAGAATTCGCTGCCGATCCGAGCTTGTGGCTATCTAGAATTCCTCCTGAAGATATTGAGACAATTGTTCAGCCAGCAATAGAAGATTTGTATGCCGGACGGCAAATAACCACAGAGTATCGATTCCGCCATAAAGATGGAAGTTGGCGCTGGTTATCTAACACTTTACTGGCTAAAAAGCACAAATCTGAGGATTACTGGTTTGCCACCGGAATTGTTATCGACATCACCGAACGCAAACTAGCAGAAAAAGCGTTACAGGAAAGCGAACAGCGTTTTGCTACTTTAGCGAAAACCGCACCTGTAGGAATATTCCGTACCGATATTCAGGGCAATTGCGTGTATGGGAACGAACGCAGTTTTGAAATGATCGGACTTTCCCTCGGAGAATCGATAGGAGCCGGTTGGGCAACAGCGATACATCCGGATGATCGCGATCTCACGATTGGTGCTTGGTTGAG
Organism: Coleofasciculus sp. FACHB-1120; assembly: GCF_014698845.1. Lineage (NCBI taxonomy): Bacteria > Bacillati > Cyanobacteriota > Cyanophyceae > Coleofasciculales > Coleofasciculaceae > Coleofasciculus > Coleofasciculus sp. FACHB-1120. The sequence continues at coordinate 94,369 of NZ_JACJTV010000014.1, forward strand.
TTTTGTACAGCAAGGCATTCCCTATCACTGCGAACACCGCTTTCAACGACCCGATGGTAGCGTTATCTGGGTGTTAGGACAAGCGATCGCGGAAAAAGATGTTGATGAAAACATCATCGGTTACATCGGCACTATCACCGACATTACGGAGCGCAAGCAATCGGAACAACTCTTAGAAGCGTACAACCAAATTTTAGAAACTCAGGTACAAGAACGCACAGCAGCACTAACCCAAACAAATGCTCAATTAGAGCAGGAAATTGAAGAGCGCAAGCGATCGCAAGCTGCGCTCCAAGAGAGCGAAGAACGGTATCGTACTGTAATCGCAGCAATGGCAGAGGGGATTGTCTTGCAAGATGCGGACGGTGCGATTCGTACCTGTAACGCTAGTGCCAAAAGCATTCTCGGTTTGTCTCGCAAGCAAATGATGGGGCGAACTTCCCTCGATCCCAACTGGCGAGCGGTTCGCGAAGATGGTTCACCCTTTCCAGGAGAGGAACACCCGGCGATGGTGACGCTGCGAACGGGCAAAGCTTGCTCTAATGTGGTGATGGGAGTCCACAAACCAGATGGTAATTTTACCTGGATTTCCATTAATTCCCGACCTCTAATTCGCGCAGGCGAACCCCTCCCCTACGCCGTTGTTTGCTCGTTCGCTGATATTACCGCTCGCAAACAGGCAGAAGAGGCACTACAACAAAGCGAAGCGCGTTATCTGGCGATTCTTGAAGACCAAACGGAACTGATTGGTCGCTCGTTGCCTGATGGAACCTTGACCTTTGTCAACGAAGCTTTCTGTCGATTTTATGGGAAGACGCGGGAAGAACTCTTGGGCAATCGCTACGAACCTAGCGTATATGAAGAAGACCGCGAGCTTGTAGCCAGACTGGTTAAAACTCTCAGCGTAAATAATCCAGTCGTCATTATCGAAAATCGAGTGATTGCCAAGGGAGAGGAAGTGCGTTGGACGCAGTGGGTCAACCGAGGAATATTCGACAAAGATGGTCAGCTTGTAGAGTTTCAAGGGGTCGGACGAGATATTACCGAGCGCAAACTTGCTGAAGAAAACTTGCGACGCTATGAAAAGATTGTTGCCGCTACTACTGATGCAATTTGTTTAATCGATCGCAACTATACCTACCAAATTGTTAACCAAGCATATCTGAATTGGCATCAGCGCTCTCAGGAAGAAATACTCGGACAGACGGTTAGTGAAGTCTTGGGTAAAGACCTGTTTGAAACTCAACTCAAACCCAAACTAGACCAATGTTTAGCTGGGGAGACTGTCCAATACGAACTGTGGTTTAACTATTCAAGCACCGAAGAGAAATTTCTCAGCGCTACCTACTCTCCTTATTTAGAGGCAGATGGCACTGTTTTAAGTGTGGTAGTGAGTCTGCGTAACCTCACCGAATTGAAACGAACAGAAGAAGCACTGCGACAAAGCGAATCAACGCTTCGCAGCTTCTTCGACAGCGGCTCGATGTTGATGGGGATTGTCGAGCTGTATGACGACGATATTCTGCATCTTTCTGATAATCCAACATCAGCGCGATTCTTCGGTACAACCCCAGAACAGATGAAAAATCGGTTTGCAACTGAGATGGGAGTGCCACCAGCACACCTACAGCAGTGGATCGATCGCTATCGAGAAGCTTTACAGACTCAAACTGCCGCACGCTTTGAATATCCTCACGAGACTCAAACCGAGCAAAAATGGCTCTCTGCCAGCGTTTGCCCGATCGGAATTGGCCCGAACGGTCGTCCGAGATTGTCATACATTGTCGAAGATATCAGCGATCGCAAACGCGCAGAAGAAGCACTTCGCCTCAGCGAAGGTCGGCTCAAACATCTGACAGCTAGCATTCCGGGAACGCTTTACTCCTTTGGATACTATCTCGATGGTTCGGCAAAGTTTGAATATGTCAGTCCCGGTTGCGAAGAAATGTTTGAAATCAAGCCGGAGCAGATACTAGAAGATCGAAATCTTTTCGAGAACCAAGTTTCTCCTGATGACCGACCCAGGTTTGAAGAAGCAATCTCTTACTCCCTGCAAAGCCTGCAACCTCTCACGACTGAATGGCGCAATATTGCTCCTTCTGGAAAACAAAAATGGCTGCGCGTCCAAGCTCAACTCGAAGACCGCGAAGATGGTTCTAAAGTTTGGCATGGGGTGATTTTAGATATTAGCGATCGCAAACTTGCAGAAGAAAAGCTCAAACAAGCCGAGCATAAATACCGCACCTTAATCGAACAAATTCCCGGAGTCGTTTATATCTCTCCGCTTGAGGCAACAACCGAAAAAGGTTACATCAGCCCGCAACTGCAACAATTGCTTGAGGTTCCTCTGGAAGAATGGTCTCCTGGCTTCTTTAATAGTTGGGCTGATTATGTTCATCCAGAAGATCGCGATCGCGTCTTGCAAGCTGTCAGAAACACGATTTTTACGGGAGAACCATTGAGCGTCGAGTATCGCATGATAACTCGCAATGGCAAAACGCTCTGGCTCAGAGATCGAGCCAATCTCGTCGTTCCCTCTGAGGGACAGACTCGAGTGCTTCAGGGTTTAGCTTTCGATATTAGCGATCGCAAACAAATTGAGCAAGCGCTGCAAGAAAGCAACGAGCGTTTTCAGTTAGCAACATCGGCAGTAAAAGGATTTATCTACGACTGGGATTTCAAGCAGAATATCGTTCTGCGGACGCGGGGACTGTTTGAACTTGTTGGATACCGTCCCGAAGAAGCCGACGCAAAGGTTGACTGGTGGAACGAACACGTCCACCCAGAAGATTTCCCCAAAATTTCCCAGCAGCTATCCGAAGCCTTTGCAAATGAAACTCAAAGTTATTTCGTTTTGGAATACCGACTTCGCCATCGAGATGGCCACTACGTCTATCTATCAGATTATGGCACGATCGCGCGAGATGCAAACGGACGAGCAATTCGTGCCGTAGGTCATGCCATAGACGTCAGCGAACGCAGAAAGGCAGAAACCGCCTTGCAAAAAGCACTCCAAGCCGCCCAAGCTGCATCCATCGCAAAAAGCCGCTTCTTGTCCAACATGAGCCACGAACTGCGTACTCCTCTCAATGCCATTCTCGGTTTTAGTCAGGTGATGGTTCGCAGTAGTTCCGTTTCCCCCGACCACAAAGAACAGCTAAAAATCATCAATCGCAGTGGCGAACATTTGCTTAATTTAATCAACGATATTTTGTCAATGGCCAAAATTGAAGCAGGCCAAACTACGCTCAATGAAAATCGCTTTGACCTGTATCAGCTACTGAACGATCTAGAACAGATGCTCAAACTCAAAGCAATTTCCAAAGGTTTACAATTAACTTTTGAACGGGCATCAGATATTCCTCAATACGTGCAAACTGACGAAAATAAATTGCGTCAAGTTTTAATTAACATTTTAGGAAATGCCATAAAGTTCACCGCTTCCGGTCACATCACATTGCGAGTGAAAAAGGGTCGGATATCAGAAAAAGCTGACCTTCAAAACCTCAGCTCCAAAACCTATTTGTTGTTTGAAATTGAAGATACTGGACCCGGCATTGCTCCCAATGAAATTGAAACCTTATTTGACCCCTTCGTACAAACAGAAGCAGGCCGCAAATCGATGCAAGGAACGGGATTGGGCTTACCCATCAGCCAACAATTCTTAGAGATGATGGGAGGAGAGATTGTGGTCAGTAGTCAACTCGGTCAGGGAACAACTTTCACATTCGATATCGTCGCGAGCGAGGTTACTAAACCGCATGAGAAGAGTTTATCGATTACCCAGGAAGTTATTGGGTTAGAGCCAAATCAGCCTGTGTACCGCATTCTAGTTGTTGAGGATGTCGAAGAGAACCGTCAGTTGCTCTTAAAAATACTTAAACCGTTAGGATTTGAAGTGCGAGAAGCAGTTAACGGTCAAGAAGCGATCGCTTTGTGGTCAACTTGGAAACCACACCTAATCTGGATGGATATGCGAATGCCCGTCATGGACGGCTACGAAGCAACTAGAGAAATAAAAGCTTTGGAACAGCAAAGTGCAGTAGCTGGAGAGAATAACAACTTACCTGCCAACTCATCACCTACCAACGCAACAAAAATTATTGCCTTAACTGCTAGCGCTTTTGAAGAAGATCGAGCCAAGATTATGACAGCAGGCTGCGATGACTTTATACATAAGCCTTTCCGAGAGTCGATGCTATTTGACAAGATGGCTCAACACTTAGGAGTCCGTTATCTTTATCAAGAGGATTTGCCGGATAGCTCACCCCAGTCAGCAACACCGAGAAACTTAACACCAGAGGATCTCAACGTCATGCCTTCTGAGTGGATAGCACAGTTCCGACAAGAGGTGCTTTGTGCGAACGACGAGTTAATATTGCAGCTAATCGACCAAATTCCCGAAAGCGAGGCAAGTTTAGCACACACCCTGACAGATTTGATTAATAACTTTCGCTTAGATATACTCTTTGATTTAATCCGAGCATCTAGTAATGAATAGCCATCAAGTACCCGCTTCCTTTGGGGACATCCTCGTCGTTGACGATCATCCAGACAACCTCCGAGTTTTGTCCGCTATTCTTAGCGAGTCTGGATATCAAGTCCGGAGGGCAATTAACGGTCAACTGGCTTTAAAAGTTACCCAAAATTCTCCCCCCGCTCTGATTTTACTTGACATCTTGATGCCAGAAATGGATGGCTATGCAGTTTGCTCCTTGCTAAAAGCTCACCCACAAACAGCGGAGATTCCAGTAATTTTTATCAGCGCGCTCGATGATGTATTTGATAAAGTAAAAGCCTTTGAGGTTGGAGGGGTAGATTACATTACCAAACCCTTTCAGGCAGCCGAAGTTTTAGCTCGCGTTAAAAATCAACTAATTATCCGCAATCTGTATCTCCAACTTCAGAAGCAAGCCCAGAAAATTGCCGAGCAGAATGCGTCTCTACAACAGGAAATTCAAGAACGCAAACGAGCTGAATCTGCTTTGGTTGAAGCTAATCTCAAGCTACAGCGTCTCGCTTCTTTAGATAGCTTAACAGGAGTTGCTAATCGTCGTCAGTTCAATGAATCTCTCAATAAAGAGTGGCAACGGATGGCACGAGAGCAATTCCCCTTATCTTTGATTTTAGGGGATATTGATTATTTCAAAAAATACAATGATACTTATGGCCATTTAGCCGGAGATTTCTGTCTACAGCAGGTGGCTCAAGCGATTAGCCGTGCTATTAGGCGTCCGGCAGATATATTGGCTCGTTACGGAGGTGAAGAATTTGCGGTAATTCTACCGAATACAAAAGCTGAAGGAGCGCTAAAAGTTGCTGAGGCGGTGCGGCATGAAGTCCTAAATCTTAAAATAGCTCATGCTCAATCTGCTGTGAATAAATATGTCACTTTAAGCCTCGGCGTTTTCACCTTAGTTCCCCAGTACAACTCTGACCCCTCCACCTTAATTGCTGCGGCTGATAAAGCATTATATGAAGCGAAAGAGCAGGGGAGAAACCGCTCCAGTTTTAAAACTTTTGAATCATTAGACTCAGAGCTAAACCTTAACTTGCTTACCAGATAAATTGAGTCATGTTATTCAATGGCAAACCCAAATGTGACAAATAATTATAGATGTTTTACAGCGTTTTCTATTGAAGTAAATCAGCCTTTGTTTGGTGAAGTTTGCTTAACTCTCTTAACCTAGAGCTGGGTTGCATCTCATCTAATTAAAAACCGCAATACACCCTTAATATGATTACTAGCTATCAAACATCCCAAGCCAAAGGAGACATTCTTATTGTTGATGATACCCCAGAAAACCTACGAGTTTTATCTACAATGCTCGCTAACCAAGGATATCAGGTTAGAAAGGCAATTAACGGGCATCTAGCTTTAACCGCAGCTTCCATGTCTCCTCCCGATTTAATTTTGCTCGACATTTTGATGCCAGACATGGATGGATATGAAGTTTGTTCTAAGCTAAAATCTTCAGAAAAAACTTCAGAAATTCCAGTTGTTTTTATTAGTGCATTAGCCGAGGCGATAGATAAGGTTAAAGCCTTTGAAGTGGGGGGAGTAGACTACATTACCAAGCCATTCCAACTAGAGGAAGTTCTCGTCCGAGTTGGGAATCACCTGAATCAAAAGAGGCTCTATAAACAGCTTACTGAGCAAAATACACTACTGCAACAGCATATTGAATCTCGCCGCCGAGCCGAAGTTGAAATTCGTCTTTTACTCGCAGCAACCCAAGCAATTAGTCGCTCTGAGGATTTCCATTCAGCTTTGGAAGCCATCTTGCGCCTCATCTGTCAGGCAATCGGTTGGGATTTTGGAGAATCCTGGATTCCATCTGAGAGTTCTAGGGTACTAGAATGCAGTTGGGGTTGGTATGCTAGCACTCAAAGTCTGAAAGCATTTAGACAAGCTAGTAAAAAATTTACATTCGCTGCCGATATTGGGCTAGCTGGACGGATTTGGGCATCAAAACAACCTGAGTGGATAGAAGATGTTTCAATTGAACAAAACCAGATTTTTCTACGCTCCCAAATCGCTTCAGAAGTAGGATTAAAAGCCTGTTTTGGGGTTCCAATTCTCGTTAATAACCAAGTGTTGGCTGTATTAATTTTTTTCAAGAAAGCTAAACATAAGGAACAGCCACGGTTGATTGAGCTAGTCAATGCTGTTGCTACTCAGTTGGGTTCGCTGATTCAACGCAAAGCTCTTGAACAAGAACTTACTTTGAATGAAAAAATGGTATCTCTAGGACAGCTAGTGGCAGGAATTGCTCACGAACTTAACAACCCGGTCAGTTTCATCTATGGCAATCTCACTTATGCTAATCAATATATTCAAGACTTGATACAGTTAATTAAGGTTTATCAAGAAGAGTACGTTAATCCTACTCCCAAACTTCAGGAAATAATTGAAGATATAGAGTTAGATTTTTTAAAGAATGACATAGTCAACCTTATGGATGCGATGCACAGAGGAGCCGAGCGAATTCAACAACTGGTACTTTCCCTGCGTAACTTTTCTAGGCTTGACGAAGCTCAGTTCAAGCCAGTCAATATTCATGAGGGGATTGAGAATACCTTGGTGATATTACAGCACCGATTGAAGGAAACCGAAGACCGTCCGGCTATTGAAATAATTAAAGAGTACGATGATTTGCCGCCTATAGCCTGTTATGCAAGTCAGCTTAATCAGGTTTTTTTCCATCTGTTGAGTAATGCAATTGATGCCTTAGAGAAGCAGGAGAATAAGGAAGAAAAACCAATCCCAACTCCGCAAATTCGGATTAGTACAGAGCTAACGGTCGCCAATACAGTAAGGATTCAGATTGCGGATAATGGCCCTGGTATAGAAGAGTCGGCGCGATCGCGTTTATTTGACCCCTTTTTTACGACGAAACCCGTCGGCAGCGGCACCGGATTGGGATTATCGATTAGCTATCAGATTGTGGTGCAAAAACATGGAGGAAAACTCACCTGTTGTTCTTCACCAGGGCAAGGGGCAGATTTTGCAATTGAAATTCCCGTGTAAATAGGTGCAGTTAAATATCGCTCTTCTGTCACTCTCAACAGAGGGAAATTCGCAATCTACCGATGAAATGCGGTTTTAAATAGGATTAGAGAATAAATTCATCGAAGCAATAAGCTTTAAAAATTAAAAATATCGCTGTGGAATTGGAAATATTCTTATGTAGAAACCGGAAATCTGACTATCCTAACGAGGCTTAAACAGATATAAAGCCCAAACAAAGCCCAAAGCAGCTTAGTAAGCAACAAATATGTCACGATTGTGGTTCAATCAGTCTACGACGCGGAAAGACATCGCTGTGAGAAAAGCCTCTAATGCCTCAACAAAGGTTTTTACAGGTTTTTTAGGTCAACGTCGCCCTGAGCCATCAGCGATTCAAAGACTGAGGTATTTCAGCTAGATGGTTGGCAAGATGAAAATACAATAGCTACACCCCAAAAGAGCGATCGCTCTCCACCTCCGGCAAGCAAGCTTTAAGATGAAGAAGTATTAACAACGCAAATATCGCTTCATGGACTGGAAAGAAATATCCGGGAACTGGGTGTTAATTCCCCAACATCCTGTAGGAATTGTGCATTTCTTGGGGGGTGCATTTGTGGCGGCTGCACCCCACGTCACTTATCGCTGGTTATTAGAACAACTGGGGAATCAAGGCTATGCGGTGATTGCGACGCCGTTTGTGAATACGCTGGATCATAGCGCGATCGCAGGCAACGTTCTCCTCAGCTTCGATAGCGCCATCGAACAATTACGGGCAAAAGCGTTATTGCGGCGGCGATATCTCCCAGTCTACGGACTCGGACACAGTATGGGTTGCAAACTGCATTTGCTCATTGGTAGTCTTTTTTCTGTCGAACGTGCGGGTAATATCCTGATTTCCTTTAATAACTACACTGCAAGCGAAGCCATCCCATTTGTGCAGCAGTTTAATTTCAGCCCAGCTTTTAATGTCGAGTTTACACCTTCGCCGGTAGAAACTAACAAGTTGATTGCTGATAAATACAGTGTCCCGCGCAATTTACTGATAAAATTCTCTAACGATACGCTTGACCAATCAACTGGCTTAACCGAAGTATTGCAAAAGCGCTTTTCAGGGATGGTAGCAATGCAAATGCTACCAGGAAGTCATATTACACCGCTTGGTCAAGATGTCAATTGGCAAGCGGGAAAGGACTTCACACCGTTTGATGCTGTTGGTCAATGGGTGAAGCAAGAAATTCTATACAAAGAGCTGAATTTGTTGAAACGAGAAATTCTCCGCTGGCTACAGCCTTTCTCTCCTACTTAACAATTACTTGAATCTTTAGTGGCAGCAAGGGTGTAACTGTTGCCTGTAGGCTGAACAAGGTAAGACAGAAAGCTCGTGTTATGGCAGTCCTAAATGATTTCTAAAGGCAAGCTCCCCGGCTTCGGGAGAGAAGTAGGGGAGCTGACACCGCTGGCATCTCATAACTCAAATAGGATTGCTGTTAGCAAAGCACAATAATAGATTGTGCTTTTCTTGCTTGAGTGTCAACTAGCTGCGAAATTCCTACTAATTTTATTGTTTATTTCAGCAACGCGGCGGCCCATCATCATAGGAAATTAAATTATCGCCTGACTCAAGAATAAACTTAACTTGGTGGTCTGTAGCAACATGAAACCACCAACTGTGTTTAAGCTCCCCTCTTTTATACGGGCTGTCCCACTTACAAACAAATATTATGTTTTCCCCTCCCACAGGTAAGTGAACGGAGGAATTGCTTTTTTGGGAAAAAATTCTATTCTTTAATTTTTGAACTAGAGTGACCGAATCGTTTTGTTGTTTAGCAGCTTCGCCTTCAAAGGTAATAGTGAGCAGCGTTATCTTAGGGTAGCACTCAGTTGGAATGCAAACACCGCCTACATACTGTAAAGTTAAAATATTTTCCGAACCAGGGGAATCAGGCCATTCTTGAACACACCCATTCTGATTCTGATAAATTCGTGGTGGTGATGGTAGCAAATTAGCTACTTGTTTAGCTAATTTAATTGCTTCAGTAGGACTCAGTTCTGGCTGCATAAAAAAACTTGAGGAGGTAGAACTTAATCTACCTCCTCAGTGTCTCCTTTTCCGAATGAATTACTTCATGTTGACGGGAACTTTCAAACCTTCTGCTGAGAGTCTGCCGTCTGGCTGAATGGATTCACCTTCGATGAAGGAACGCAACATCCAAGCCATTTGCTCATGTTGTTCCATCAAGCCGGTGAGGAAATCCGCTGTACCTTGATCGTGGAAGTTATCACCGCACTGATCGATGTGGTCACGGAGATTACGGATAACTTGCTCGTGATCTGACACGAGGTTCTCTACCATGTGAAAAGCGTTGGGAAGAGTACCCGGATCTTCCTTGATAGAAGCGTTCTTTAGGAAGCCTTCCGCAGTTCCTACGGGATAACCACCCAAGGCGCGAACTCGCTCAGCGATCGCATCAATGCTTTCCGTCAACGCGGTGTAGTGTTCTTCCCACAGTTGGTGCAGAGAGCGGAACTGAGGCCCGACGACATCCCAATGGTATTTTTTGGTTTTGATCAATAGCAGATAGGCATCCGACAAATCCTTATTTAATAAATCGGTCACGCCTTGACGCTGCTCTTCTGTTAAACCTATGTTTAAAGGACGCATAATTGTTATGTTCTCCAGCGATAATCACTCTTACTAGTGCAACAAATCTACATAGGAGATTCATCAGCCAAAGGGGAGATTAGTCGAGCGCTTGATATTGCGTGGGTTTGAGCGTAGTCAGATGGGTAGGCTCAAGCTTTGGATATAGCACTGACTTTAACGCGGTGCAGAAGTTTCTCTCCTTGGCGGTAGCCAAGATTACGGACTTTCACATTTTCTCCAGGTTGAGCAGTTCCTTCGATGAGTTGATGGAACTGGGGGTCGTAAGGAAGTTCTGCTCCAACTGATGCGATCGCTTCGACTCCCCATTGAGAAAGCAGCTGTTGCACGGGTCGGACTAATGGCAGCAATTTCACCGCTTCCATCTGAGGATTCTCTAAAGCTCTGGCGGCTGCGGTAGGCCAATACAACAAAAAAGATTCTAATACTTGCAGACTCGACATCTGGAATTTCTGCATTAAAGTCTCTCGCTGCTGTTCTAAGAGCGATCGCAGCCGCTGATATTCTTGCTGTAAAGACTCCAACTCAGGCTCCCGATTTATCTGCTCTCCCAGTGCTGGAAGTTGACTATCCCCAAAGGTGGTCAGTAGCTCGCTCACTGGCACTTTCAACGCTTGGGAGAGCTTGATCAGGGTTTCTACTCGCATCTGCGAAACTTGTCCTAGTCGGAGTCGCTTGACTTGTCGTTCTGAAACTCCAGCTTGCCGACTCAAGGCTTTATAACTGGAAATCCCCACCAGTTGCATAAGTTGCTGCAACTGGTGGGTGAAATCTTGCTGCACAAAATCTGGTTCGTTTACCACGTTTGCTGTTTCAGTTAGCCCCCGGAGGTGCGCTTTAATTGTAGAAAGCTCCTAGGGGCACACAACTCGCTGTGCGCCCCTGCTGTCAGCATTAATGTTTGCTGGCAACTGCTTGTCTTGTGCCAACGGAGGTTAGCGTTCCTGTTTGCAGATGCGCTTCTAAGAACCACAACCGCTTATCGATGGCGCGAGACACTTCTGTGTAAAGGTCTGCGGTATCAGCATCACCTAAATCGGCTGAAGCATCAATATTTTGGCGCAGCGACTTGGCATAAGGTGCAAAGCGTTCTGCCAATGCGACAATGTGGTCTTTACCGTCGATGATATCAATCGGATACTCTGGCAAGATAGAGGCAGCTACCGCCATCCGAGCCGTTCCCATTGCCAACCCTCCTAGAGCCGTGACTCTTTCGGCAAACAGGTCGGTAAATTCTTCCAACTCAGTAGCAAGCTCATCAAAAAGTTGGTGTAACTGGTAGAAGTCCATCCCTTTAACATTCCAGTGCGCTTGCTTGACCTGAGTTTTTAGGTCAAGAGTGGTTGCTACGGTTTGGTTCAGAAGCTCGATTACTTTAGAGCGAGTTTCTGCGACGATGTCAATGCTAGTTGGGTAGAGACGTTGATGATGATTGATACTACTCATATGCCCTCATCCTTATTAGATGGAAGTGTATAGAAAAGCACGTAGACGACTCTCGTAGATTATCTTTGCACGCTGAGGACAAGATAAACCGCGATCAAGGATACTGATTTGCAGCACAGGCTGAATTTTGAACTAGAAAGCTTGGTTTTGAGTCTCAAGCTAAATGCATTTTGAGAACAGAGCGCGGTGCGCGGCGAATCCGGCAGGAAATCGTTTCCTGACCTAGGCGCTGACAAGCTTCAAATCGATGACAGCCGGAGAAACCATAGTATTCTCCATCTACTTCCAGCACGTCGATAGGTTCTTGCTGACCGATTTGTTGAATGGATTCCATTAAAGCCTCTACTTTGGCTTGATCCGTTTGTCTCGGCAGAGGTCGATGAATCTTTCGCAGGGGTATCTCTTGCACCCTTACCATAGGACGAGTGGCTGTCTCCATCTGTTGTTTCTCTCTAAATCATACTCATAATGACTTCGTTTTGACAAGTAAGCAGTTTAAATTAAGCTGAAGATTGTTCTTTATCCCCGATCGATTCGTCCGGGCGTCTATCACAATAGATGGAACAACTACCTGCGTAGTTTGAGACTGAATATAGAGTCAGGTTTGAAGAAAAATCTTCTATCCTCAGATAGTCCATGCAAAAAAAAGGATGTACCTTGAGGCAGATTTTGGTAAAAACCAAATCGCAAAGTCGGACATTTACTCGTCCATCTGGGACGAGAAAAGGGTTAAGCCACTGGTCTCGCACTATTTTGACGGTGTTTGGGCTGATTGGACTCACAGCGGCGTCTGGACCGGCACCCAGGGGGAACGATGTGGAACTGAAAGTAGGGGTTGTGCAGCGATTTGGTGAGGAACCCGACCAAATGACGTTGCAGGCAACATCGGGCGATCGCTTGATGTTGCGCTTTAATACAGGCGATCGCCAGCAAACCCTGCAAACCCCCAGTGCCAAGCTAGAAGTAACCATGCAACCTCTACCCGCCCCAGTGTTAGAGGAACGGCTTGTCCTGGGAATTTACCGGAGTTTTGAGACGGCTGAAGACGGTGCCAAAGCGTGGCAAGCGAAGGGAATTGAGGTTGAGGTAGCGCAGCCGGAACGCTGGCAGGTGTGGGCAAAACGCGATGTTTACAAAACGCCTTTAGTGCGCCGCTGGCTGTTGCAGAACCTCCAAGCTCAAGGCGATCGCGCTGCGTTTTTGGAGACAGAAGTGGTGCAGAAAGTGCCAAAAGCGTCTCTCGTGGTAAATGGTTTCCGGTACGATCGCGACCAGATAGAGATTATTCCTGGCAAAAACCCGATCCAGGTGACAAAAGGCAAAAATGGGAAAAATAGCGTTCTCTACGCTGGCTCATTGCGGCTGCAACCCAACGCTTACGGCACTTACACCCTGGTCAATCAAGTACCCTTAGAGACTTATCTGCGGGGCGTTGTACCGCACGAACTGGATGGGGGTGCCCCCTATGCGGCGGCTGAAGCGCAGGCAATGATTGCTCGGACTTATGCGCTGCGGAACTTACGGCGGTTTACGGTGGATGGGTACGAACTGTGTGCAGACACCCACTGCCAAGTTTACAAGGGCCTCACCGGCACCGTACCAACGACAGACAAAGCGATCGCGGCGACGAAAGGTCAAGTGCTAACTTACCAGAATGAACTGGTGGATGCCCTTTATTCCAGTACCAGCGGTGGCATCAGTGCGCCCTTTAATGATGTCTGGAATGGCTCAGATCGCCCATATCTCCAAGCTGTGGTGGATTCTTCTGGGTCAATTTGGAACCTGTCGCAGTTTTCCTTGGCTCAAGAACAAAATTTCCAGCGCTTTATCAGACTGAAACAAGGATTTCACGAAACTGGCGGCAATTGGTTTCGCTGGAGCAAAGCTAGCAGTATCGCTCAGATTACCCAAGATTTGCAGCTTTATCTTAAGCGGACAAAGACTCCCCATACTCCCTTTAAAGCAATTAAGCAATTGCGGGTAGCAGAGCGATCGCCCTCCGGACGGATTATTCGACTGGCAGTGCAAACCGATACCGGCGTGGTTGAGATCCTCAAAGATGATATCCGCAGTGCCTTTCGACCACCCCGCAGCACCCTTTTCTACCTACAACCTATCTATGGCGCAGACAAAACCCTAAAAGGTTATGCCTTTATTGGAGGCGGATTGGGGCATGGTGTGGGCATGAGTCAAACCGGCGCATTTAATTTAGCGAAAGCGGGTTGGTCAAGTCAGCAGATTCTCAACTTCTACTATCCCGGTGCCCAAATTCAGCCTCTTAGCCAGTCCATTACCTTCGGACCCGATAAAAACACAAAAGCGTTGCCCAACTCCTGAAAACAATCAAGCAGGGACGCTTGAGAGTGTCCCTGCTAAAAAGCTTATAAGTTGTCAGTTATGGGGCGGCGGGTGTAATCCAGATATCCGTAAATAGTCCAGCCTATCGATCAACCCGCCCATACAAGTCAGTTGCTGGTTGGAAAAGACGCCGATGATAGCGCATCTTTTACTGATATCTGTTGTATGTTGTTTTTTCTTGTCTGCGATCGCTGACTACCGACCGCTGACTGGTTTTCTTACTTAATAGAGTTCTTCTTCTTGGTGGGTCATGATGGTGCAATCCGACTTGGGATAAGCTACACAAGTCAGGACATAGCCAGCTTCAATCTGATCGTCATCTAGGAAAGACTGGTCAGATTGATCGATATCACCCTCAGTCACTTTGCCAGCGCAGGTTGAACAAGCACCAGCGCGACAGGAGTAGGGCAAATCAAGACCTTGATCTTCTGCGGCGTCAAGAATATAGACGTCGCCTTCAACTTCAATCGTGGTGTCCAGCCCTTCGGCTTCGTTAATTAACCTTACTTTATAAGCCATGTAGCGTTCCTCTCAAGTAGTCGAAATGGTGAGTAATTCAGAGTAGAGCGACCTGCCCAGCTAGACTAAGCTCAGGTAAAGGTTTGCTTACTAGGTTCACTTCCTCTTTAGATACTACGGGAAAAACCAGAGCCTTCAACACGAGATCAATAGATGCTGTGAATGGTATTCATAATAAACTTTTAAGATTCAATCCTAATTACTTATACTTATCAATGGAATGGTAGAGCAGTGATACGATGTTCAGCTGACAAATTCCAGAGAAAATCCAGATACCTTCTTCGGGGTAAATATATTAGCTGTAATTATAGAAAGAATTAATAACAACAATTAATCTTTAAATTCAGACAGATGGACTGAAAAATTAGAGATTAATGACCGGATGATTTTTTACTGTTAGCAACAACACATTTTTAGAATGCCAACATCAGTCTCTCATCCTGCGTGGTCTGGCAAGCTCCCAATCGGTGTCGGGCTGGTGGGAACTGGATATGCAGCTAAACTCCGGGCACAAACATTTCAATCTCAAGATAGAACCCAGCTAGTAGCCGTTGCCGGACATACCCCGGACAGCACAAAGGAATTTAGTCAAACCTACTCTTGCCAAGCCGTTTCATCTTGGGAAGCGTTAGTGGGGCGTGAGGATATCGATTTGGTTGTCATCTGCACGGTAAACCAGCACCATGGAGCGATCGCGCGTGCCGCACTTGAAGCTGGAAAACACGTTATTGTCGAATATCCGCTGTGTTTGGACGTTGCTGAAGCAGAAGCACTCGTTGCCTTAGCACGCGATCGCAACCAACTCCTGCACGTCGAGCATATAGAAATTTTGGGCGGTTTGCATCAAGCACTGCGGCATTCCTTACCCGAAATTGGAGAAGTCTTTTACGCCCGCTACAGCACCATCAATCCCCAGCACCCGGCACCCCAACGCTGGACTTATCACCCAGAATTGTTTGGCTTTCCCCTGTGCGGTGCCCTCTCTCGCATCCACCGACTGACAGATTTGTTTGGTTCCGTTGCTACCATTAGCTGTCAAGCACGGTATTGGGGCGAGGGGGCATTCTACCAATCTTGTTTTTGCACAGCCCAGCTAAAGTTTACTAGCGGCGTGGTTGCAGAGGTGATTTATGGAAAAGGGGAAAATCTCTGGCAACCATCCCGAAGTTTTGAGGTTCACGGAGAACAGGGGGGATTAATTTTCGATGGAGATGAAGGCAAGCTAGTCAAAGAGAATGCGACAACACCGATTGAAGTGGGAGGGCGTCGGGGTTTATTTGCCAAAGACACCAGCATGGTTTTAGACCACTTGATTGAAGGCACGCCACTGTATGTCACCCCAGAGGCTAGCTTATACGCCCTCAAAGTGGCGGATACCGCCCGTCGTTCAGCGGAAACTGGGCAGACAGTTTTAGTTTAAGCACTTTTAGGGTGATCAATTAACTTTGTGTTAACGCACTTGGCAACGCCAGCTCAACTTGAAGCGGATCTCTGCCAGATTTCATGAAAATATTGATGTTATTAGCGTTAAAAAAGCTTCTAATTTCTACTTGCGACTCGCTACATTTTTAAAACCGGCGACTTCCGCTAAAGTGTACAGAGGTCTGCCTTTGACTTCTTCATAAATGCGCCCGATATATTCTCCCAAGATGCCGATACTTACCAGTTGCACGGCACCGAGAAAGAAAATTGCTACCAGAATCAGGGTAAACCCGGTTAAAGGAGAATTGGGGACAAAAACGCGCCAATATAGAACTAATATCGCCATCGCTACCGCGATCGCTGCTGCGAATAAGCCGACATAAGTAGATAGCCGTAGCGGTACTTTTGAGAAAGACACTAATCCATTCACTGCCAATGACACAGATTTTCTGAAAGTGTACTGCACCTCACCAGCAAAGCGGGGGGGACGCTCGAAGTAGACGGCGGTTTGGGGAAAGCCGACCCAGGAACGCAGCCCCCGAATATAACGATTGCGCTCAGGCATAGAATTAAGGATGTCTACGACTTGTCGATCCATCAGACAGAAATCGCCTGTATCGGTAGGAATCTCTACATTTGCTAGACGCTTGAGAAGACGATAAAACACATAGGCGGTGAAGCGCTTGAACCAGCCTTCTTTGTGGCGTTTGATGCGCTGAGCATAGACGACTTGATAGCCTTGTTGCCATTTTTCCACCATGTCTGGAATTAATTCTGGGGGATCTTGTAAGTCGGCATCAAGGATAACAATTGCTTCACCCCGAACAAAATTCAGACCGGCAGTGACAGCAATCTGATGACCGAAATTGCGGGCAAGGCTCAGATAGCAAACTCGCGGATCTTTTTCATGCAATTCGCGCAGCATTTGTAAAGAGCGATCGCGACTACCATCGTTAACTAAAATTAGCTCCGTTGGGGCATCTAGCCGCTCCATCACCGCACTCATCCGCCGATAAAGTTCGGCGATGCTTTTCTCTTCGTTGTAGATGGGAATGATGAAGGAATATTTGGGGTTCATAGTTAGCTGTTAGCGATTCGCCAATAACTTTTAGCGAATCGCTGTCATTGGTCGAGTGTCATTACTTATCTACCCTTAGTCAATAGCAAACAACAGATGACTAAGGGTAGATAGGTGAATTAAACCTTGTCATTTTGTCGTTTGGGTTGAGGTACAAAACCATACATTGATAAGAGTTTGACAGGTAACGCTTTGTCGCTCTACCCATCTTACAAATAAGTCCCTCTATTTAATGACTAATTGCTAACAGCTACGAATTATCGTTCCAATTTGTTAGGAATGCCTTCACAACCACCGGGAATTGTCGCTCTGGTTTTTTCGCCACCCCAAGCACAACAGTATTGGCGCAGTTCTTCCGAGAGTCCCTGAACGTCGGTGAAGTCAGCATTTTCTACTACAGCGCCCGTATAAGCACCTGTTTTGTAGTTGGCGTAGGGAGGTTGAGTGTGAGTGCGAGGGGTCGCAGTTACCCCCGGACCATAGAACAAGCGGGTGGCTTTGAGATCGGCACCGGCGAGATTCGCTTCATACAAGATGGTGCGAGAGAGGTTCGCCTTGACTAAATCGCAATCGCTTAAGTTAGCACCAACGAGATTGGCTTCGCTTAAGTCTGTGCGGCGCAAGTCGGTTCCAGACAAATCTGCCTTCGCCAACATGACTCCTAAGTCGATGACGCGCACGCCGTTGACGCGGTCTTCTGCATAGCCTCCCAGTCCGTCAAAAATAGCTCGACCTAGGCGGCGATCGCGTTCTAGGGGAGTTAGCAATTTAGAACTAGACAAGAAACGCAGAATTTTGGCTTTCCCACTGCCGTCTACACTGCTTAAGATGGCGGCGGTACGTCCTTCAGCTAGTAACCGCTCTTGAGGCCAATCTTCGAGCAGTCCTTCTTCATCTAATACTAGGTCGGAGATGCCCTGAAAATAAGTATCGATCGTCTGCTGCTGGGTAATCAGGTTTTGCTGAATCGTCAGGGAGTTCTGCTGAATCGTCAAGTCTCTGGAAATAATGTACTGTCGCCACGCTACGTATACGGCGATGACGGCAATGAAAATTTGCCCGACAGCTCCTGTCCATTCTGCCAGGGAACCGAGTTCGTCCCATTTTTGCTGGTTCAACCACTTGCCAATGTTTTGGCTGATCCCAGTGAACTTGAACAAGCTGATGAGCGATAAAATTGTTCCGACGATGGCGACGATGACGGCTCGCTGTTTTGGCGGTAGCATCTCCTCCAGCACGGGTTCCAAACCAAGCCATAGCATCCGCAGCGATACGACTAGCCCGACGATCGCGCCTGATATCCCGATCCAGAAGTTATTAATCGCTAATCCTAGGATGACTAAGGCGATCGCTATCAGGACGACGGGCGTTCCCTGCGGAACAACTGGATTCTTTTTGGACACTACCAGCGATCGCGGCATGGTAGCCAAATGTTGCTCGTATTGGGTTCGTGTGGGCGTTGCCAGCGATTGCATCTGCGAGGGATTATTCCCAGCAGGTCTGTTACCATTACCACTATCTTGAGCGTCTGGCGGTGAATTGGACTGGGGAGGATTAGGCTCTGTCGTCATTGTGTTAATTTGTCAAGCAGGCACAGTTAAACCCATGCTTTATGGTAGCGGCTGCGGCAAGTAAACAAGATTTTATCGAATACCGGAGGCAAGTGTTAAGGGTACTGCACAATCGTGCGATCGCTCTATCTGTCTTTTTATCTGTAGTTCGATAAAGGAGCGATCGCTACTTTGTCTTATTTAAGATCACCACTCCGGTTAAGGGGCCAATATCTTTTAGTTGCCTTACCGATAATATTTTCTCTAGGTACAAAACCCCAATAATGACTGTCATAGCTGTTGTTGCGGTTATCCCCCAGCATAAAATAAGAACCAGATGGTACTGTTACTGGCTCATATTTGTATTGGGGTGCTTCTGCGATATAGTTTTCCTCTAGGGGTTGATTATTGATATAAACCTTGCCATCTTTAACCTCTACCTTTTCTTCTGGTAGACCAATCACCCGTTTGATGAACGCATCGTTAAAATTTTGCTGTTTTAGCGTTTCTGTCGGAGAAAATACCACAATATCTTTCCGCTTTGGAGTCTGGAAGTGGTAACTCAACTTATCTATTACCAATCTATCGTTAATTTGCAAGGTAGGAAGCATTGCCCCTGATGGAATATACCTAGCTTCAGCAATAAATTCTCTTATAAAGAATGCAGTAGGAACACTTATCAGTAAAGGAATGACAATCACGAGTATAGAAAATATTTTTATAAATCTTCTTGATAACTCTCGATTAGCTCGTGTAGATATATAAGCATGGTATACCACAAATGGCAAAATAATTATATTTAGCAATCCGATAAAACTACCAACAATAGTTGATGGGAATACGAAGGATAGTATTGCAATTGTTAATAAAAAAACGCCGATAAATATTCGACCACCATATACATGACCCAAGCCTAGCAATATTCTTGTTAGAAATACAGCCAGCCAGGGATCTTTTCCGCTTTGCCTCACATCTTCAAAACTTGGAGAATTTTTCTTTTTTGCACACCTATGGGCATCAAAAAGATTCCAAATATTAATCAAGATAGCAGCCAGTAACACGATAAAACTAATTCTTGTATCACCTGTCGAGCTTATAAAAAGCCATCCTCCTAAACAGTATAAAAATAATTCACAAATTATAAAAATCCATCCTCTAAGGACATTACCTGCGTAGATTTGTCCTATCCCAGGAAAAAACATTGATAAATTCACAGCCAGCCAAGGTTCTTTCTCTGGCAGAGCTGAAGAGGATTCTTGCCTTGTTCTAGACATATTTTTTACCTCAACTTACAAACCCAAATCTACCGCCACGCGATGAGCACAGGCAAACCCAGAAAATGCCACTGCATTTAAACCCTGTCCTGGAAACGTACTGTCTCCCACACAATAAAGTCCCGAAATCGCAGTTCGATTAAATGGCATTCCCAACAATCCTAATAACTTGTTTCTAGGAATTGGGCCATACGTCCCATCGGCACGACCTAAAAAGCGTCGATGCGTTCGGGGCGTTCCTACTTCCAGATAATCTAAGGCTGCATCTAGACCGGGGAAAATCTTCTCTAGCCGCTCAATGATTCGTCCGGCTGCCTCTTCCTTTTTCTGTTCATATTCGCTTGAAGAAAGCCCCTGCCAATTTTCAATCCAATCAGGGGTAAATGCGTGCAGAATATGATGACCTTCTGGTGCTAAATCCGGATCGAGTAACGTAGGAATCGACAAAAAGATTGTGCCTTGCGCCGCTTCCATCTTCTGCCAATCTTCTAGCAAAATGTGGTGACAGTCCGTACCAAGCGGCAGCACGTCTGCCTTAATACCTAAGTGCAAACTTAAGAAACCTGGCGATTTTTGATAACGATTTTGCCACTTCTTCTCAGCCGCTGGCATCTCTTCCGCTGGCAGTAACTTCTCGAAAGTATCCCAGCGTGTCCCATTGGAAATAATCCGCTTGGCTCCATAGACTTTTCCATTTGCCAACTCGACGCCTACCGCTCGACCCTCTTGGGTAATAATTTTCGTTACCTTGGCTTTGTACTGAATCTGTCCTCCAGCTTTTTCTAGTCCCTCCACCAGTTTTTGGGCGATTTGTCCCACACCCCCTTTAGGATAGTTAATGCCGCCGTAGTGCCGGTCTGAGAATACCATCCCTGCATTAATCATCGGTGTCCGGTCAGCGGGGACAACTGACCAGCAGTAGCACTCCATGTCGATAAACTTCAGCAGCTGCGGGTCTTTGATGTGCCGCCTCGCAATATCACCGGCATTTTGGGGCAGGTACTTCACCAAACCGAGACAGGCGAGGGGATGCTGAAAAAATACCCGTGCCAGATACCGGGGTTCTTCCAATGACAGCAATTCCATCGCATTCAGGCAGTTAAAAACTTTCCAGCATTCATCGTAGAAGCGACGAATCCCTTCCCGTTCGTGAGGGAAGTAGGCAGTGAGTTCTTGCAAAAACTTCTCATAATTGCGATGAACTTTTAGATCCAAACCGGCGGGAAGATGGTAGTGAATCTGGACGGAGTCGGGGATGGTTTCTAGGCTGACATTCACAGCATCTAGAGCGCGGGTGAGCAGGTTTGTGGTGCCCTGAGTCCCAAACCCAAAAATCATTGACGCCCCAACGTCAAATCGATACCCCTGCCGCTCAAAGTATCCGGCACTGCCACCTGGAATTAAGTAGCTCTCCAGTACAAGAACTTTAGCGCTTTTCGCTGCCAGTTGAGTGGCTGTCACCAGCCCTCCAATTCCAGAACCAATGACGATGGCATCAAACGTTTGTGCAGTGGGAGATTTAACAGTAGTTGAAGGCATGGGGCAGCAGTAAGGGAAAATTTTATTCATTTCAATCCCTATTAGGGATTAACACAAAAATGCCCAGATGCCAACAACTCAACCCCTTTGCTGCCGAATTTTTCCCACCAAACTACATGAATTAAAGAGTGCTTTTACTGGACTTGTGTCTTGCCTCAAAAAAAAAATGGGACTAGCCTGCTACTGCTAACCAGCCCCACCTGCCGATCCTTAATGAGAGGAGAACACTGAAAATAAATATAGCCTTGTTGCAAATAGATGTCAATACTATTGCAAGTAATTTTCAATAGAAAAAACTAAGCTGGTTGGAACTGTCCGCTTTTCGTTACCCGATGGATGCTTTTGGGGTTGGGTTTGACGACCAAGAAACCGAACCCAGATTGATTCTGGGTTTCCAGACATCCCAGGAGGTTCTATGATAGGTCAGGTCTTTGAGCTGGCATCTGACTGCCAAAATAGCAACTATGGCTCTCCAACTGCGTGTCTATGTTCCTCCCCATCCACTGATTAAACACTGGCTGGCTGTTGCTCGTGATGCTGCGACGCCATCGGTGCTGTTTAAAAGCGCGATGACGGAACTGGGGCGCTGGCTGACTTATGAGGCAACTAGAGAATGGTTGCCTACGATAGAAACAACCGTACAGACGCCCCTGGCTGAATGTGCGGCTACATTCATCAATCCAGAGGTGCCGCTGGTTGTGGTACCAATTCTCCGGGCAGGATTGGGGTTATTAGATGGGGCGCAGACGTTGCTGCCTTTGGCGTCGATTTACCATATCGGTTTGGTGCGGGATGAGAAAAGCCTGGAAGTTAGCTGTTATCTAAATAAATTGCCGGAACGACTTGACCCTCAAACACGGGTTTTAATTTGCGATCCGATGCTGGCGACGGGTGGAACCATGATGAGGGCGATCGCAGAACTAACTCAGCGAGGCGTTGACCCAGCTTTAATGCGGATTATTTCGGTTGTGGCAGCGCCACCCGCCCTGCAACAGCTTTCTGTCGCGTATCCGGGTTTGATTATCTATACGGCAATGATTGACGAGGGTTTGAACAGCCACGGGTATATTGTACCGGGGCTGGGAGATGCAGGCGATCGCACGTTTGGCACCTGACGCGGTATCCAAAGCGCTATCTAACGCACTATCCAAAAGATGAGCAATCAAAGATGAAATCTGAATAAAGATTTCTTACTTAGGACGACTGACAACTGAACAGATGACTCCTTAGACTGGTAGGCATCAAGGTCAGCGAAAAGTTAACCTGAAAACAGTTGCAACAAGAAAAAAAACAACGGTAATTTTAAGATGAGTCAGCGCGATAGTTTTGGCAGTGGATTTCTGGCTGGAACGATAGTTGGCGGTCTAGTCGGTGGAATTGTCGGAGCGCTGGTTGCTTCTGGACGCGCGTCCGAAATTGACACACCTGACGCCTCTCTGCTTAATACTGGCTCGTCAGAAGCGAAGCCTAGCAAGGGGAAAAAGCGTCAACTCAAGGACTCAGAGAGTATTGAATTTGCACGTCGAGGCTTAGAGGATAAAATTGCTCAGTTAAATGCTGCAATTGATGAAGTCCGGACTCAGCTAGGCACTGTAAATGGCAAGAGTACAGAACTAGAGCGGGAGCGATTCTCTTCCCCAGATACAGCACGAATTTCTGAAAGGAGTCGTTCACTAGGAACATCGCTTAACCAAGATTCCTAAGTTGCAATCCGGTAAATCCGTTAAACTGACTTCAAGTTTCAAGCGTTCACCAAATTTAAAAGGAACCTTCAACACCGATGAATTCTTCAGCTGAATTACTGATCAATACGATCTCCACCTTTCTGAACATGTATATGTTCATATTGATTGTGCGGATTCTTTTAACTTGGTTTCCGACAGTCAATTGGATGAACCAGTTAGCTTCTACCTTGAGTCCAATTACAGACCCTTACCTCAACCTTTTTCGCTCAATTATTCCGCCACTGGGTGGTCTGGATATCTCCCCAATTTTAGCGATTTTTGTGCTGCAAATTCTGGCTGGATTGTTCGCCAGCATTCAGTTCAGTCCTGGTTTTTAGGAGACAAGGATTTTAGATTTGGATTTTGGAGTGAATCTGTAATCTAAAATCCTTGCAATCAGATGTTAACAGCGGAGTTATTAACGGCGGACTTGTTAACGGCGGACGGTGCCGTTAAATCCGGCGGCTTTGAATTGCTTGAGCTGCAAGGGTGTCGGTTGATTTGCAGCAACCGAGATTCTGAGTTCAAAATCGCTGACTCCGGGTGGCACTTCTTCGATTGAACCGAGGCGGGTTCGATTTTGCATTACCGAGTCGCCATTCGCGTCGTAAATGCGACCAAAAATATCAGCGTTGTAGACATATTTACCAGAGTCATTTTGAGCTTTGCCGGTAACAATATAGCAACTAGCGGCTCTGGAAGCGCCGGTACTCATAACCGCCCCATCTGCTAGCTCAGATGGGCAGTCATGGTAGGAAATTTCAGATAGTTTAATCTGTGTCAATGCCAAAGCGGGAGGAGTAAACAGCAAGTTCACAACTCCGATGAGGCAGGAGATGATAAAAATAGACACAGCTCGAAATCGCATAAACCGTACCATGACTTCAGGTTTTTTGGGTTCACCCCTCAGCTTACCGCGAATCTAGTCAAACAGGAGCTTCGGAATGTCTTGACAATTCTGCGATAATAGGGGATCGCCCTTAATGAGCGCTCTAAGTCTGGGCATTCCCACTCAGAATCACCGAGATAGCTCTGCTGTGTGGTGATCCATTCCAAAGAAGGAATTGATTGTGACCCGATCTGAGATTGAAGCGGCACTGCAAGCAGCATTTAGTCTGTGTGAGGAGGCTGTATATCCTCTCAGCGATACGCAGAAGCAAATTCTGCTGCAAGTTGTTGTCAAGGAACTGCTGGGTGCCCAAGCGGAGAACCCGGCGAATGGTGATGAAAATGCCGATGGTGCGAATCCATTGGAGGAACTGACACCAGAACAAGTCAAAGCTTTACTGCAATTTGTCAAGGAACAAGAAAGACAAAATCGCTCTTGGAAAATTACATTACTGAATGACTGGCTGAATAATCAAGATTCTGGAGCGATGCAATTTTTACGCGATCGCTATGGCTTTGGGTGGCTCTATCGCATTCAGCCGGTTCATCTGGCTGAGTATTATGAGCGGGAGGGCAAGCAAGGGTTAAAGCTGAAGGTAGGCGATCGCATTGAGGTTTCTAATGGTCTGTGGGAGTGGGTGCAAGAAAACGGCCCCTGTAGCCGCGAATGGTTTCCCTGCACGGTGGTTGGGGTTTACGAGACCACAGAAAGCGATCGCGCTCATACCAACTGCATTATCCGGTTTGAGAATGGCAGCGAGTATGAGATTCAAGGCATTTACGAATGGAATCGTTTTAACTGGCAATGGCCCAAAAATTAGAGATTCCGACTCGTGTATAGATTAACCGCAAACTCATCCAGAATCGTGGTTCCCGATAGCTGCTGCGTTTTCGCTAACTGGTAACGAGATTTCAAAACTCGCTGGATTTCCTGTTGAATTTGCTGTTTTTCAGCCTCCGTTTTGGGAGCCTTATTCACAGGACGGGCGCTATCTAACCAGAGAATCCGAGGATATTGCGCTGCTTGTCCGCTTGTCAGAACTTTTTCTAAAGCAGGCGCAAGGTCGGCAGGATGCTGTGCTAATAGCTGAACCGGGGCAGTGGGAGGAAGATAATAAGCCAAACGCAGAATGTGACCCCAAGCACGGGAGTTCATCACAATTAAAGTTGGGGTTGTAGCTTTCTGTTGAATCAAGTCTGCTATCTGATGGAACATCGAGCGGTTTCTCGTGCTGAAGTCCCCGATGCTGATGCCTAGATACAACAGCAGCAAACCCGCTGCCGCCACTCCCCGCCAGCGCCCCGCCGCCCGTTCCAGCCATAAAGCGATTAATAGCAAGCATCCGGGCAGTACAAAAATCAGTGCCCTTCCGCCGCCAAAGCCAATCGTGTATTTGCCGGTGAGAATATCTACTGCAAATGCGATGCACAGGGGCAAAATTCCCAGTGACAACGCCATGAATAAGGTACGACGCTTTCCTTGCCGCCAGAGGCTAAAGGTACACCCGGCTAGCAACAAGATTATCAGGCACCCTGCCACAATCGCGAGGGTCGCTTCTGCGGGAGTTTTGACGACATTTCCCACCCAGTCTCCCAGTAACAAGTGACTGCTCAAGGTTTGGGTCACATCTGCGAAATGATTTCCCTTGGAAAACTGATTGCCTACTTCACCCAGTCGCCCCTGCTTCCGAGTTCCCAGAAGAAACCAAGGCATCCACAGCAATACACCCGCCCCCAAACGCAATCCTTGCTGCCACCACCGACGCCGGTCAAAGATGAGGACAAAGATGCCTAGGGTCATCACCCAGTAGACAAAAAGATATTGCGTTAGCAGTCCAGCGGCGATTGAAACAATCAGAATCGCACTCCAGAGAATCGATGAGCGATTGCTGGGATGATGGGGCGATCGCATGGCGTCTGGTTCAATTTCCCCGTCGGAGGCTCGGACACTCTCTGTTGCTCCTTTTGCCTCAACCAGATGCAGCATTGCCCAGGTACTGAAAATCGTCCACAAAATCAGCGGGCCATACATCCGAGCATTTAAAGAATGGAATAAATAGAAAGGATTTGTACCGAGTAAAGCGGCAAAAATCAGTCCGCCGCGATGTCCCATCACAAACCGCCCCAATCCGTAAGCGCCGCCAATCGCACCGACACTCAGCAACGCGCCCAGACTTCGTAAGGCAGCTTCGCTATTGCCAAATAGCTGTAGCCAGAAGTATAGGCTGAAATAAGAAAGCGGTGGATGGACATCGCCCAGGATACCTTTATAGACATCTTTGATCGTGCCGACGACATCACCGGATCGTGGGATCAATAAAGCGCTGTAATCGCGTAGGTTGACGGGTTGCGCTCCTGGAGCTTGATAGTCAACCCCGTGACCGCTGGCGAGGATCAAGGATAAAACTTCGTCGTACCAAAATTCTCGGCTGCCCAGGTAGATAATTCTTAATAAAACTGCGATCGCGATCGCGCCCAGGAGCAATATCTCCAGCGACAACCAGCGCCGCGATGATTTAGGAACTGTAAAGCTTCGGCTCATAATATTGACGAAATTAGAATTTAGGTTAAAGTGCAGTCAAGTTAGGTGAAACTTGACATATATTAGCTTGTCTTTGTTTTTCTATGTCCTTAGCTATTGACCCAGTAGAACTCTCTGTGGTAGTGCCGCTTTACAACGAGGAGGACAATATTGACCACTTGTTTGAGCGACTTCTATCGGTGATGGAAACCGTGAATACAACCTATGAGATTGTTTGCGTCAATGATGGCAGTAAGGACAAGACCCTGGAGTGTCTAATCGAGCATCATCATCGTAACCCAGCGATCAAAGTCGTCAACTTGTCCCGCAACTTTGGCAAAGAAGTCGCCCTTAGTGCTGGACTCGACTATGCTGTGGGTGCTGCCGTAGTCCCGATTGATGCCGACTTGCAAGATCCGCCAGAGTTAATTAAGGAACTGGTAGAGAAATGGCGCGAAGGCTATGATGTCGTTTATGCAACTAGGCGATCGCGTGATGAAGGTTGGCTGAAAAACTCCACAGCCAAAGCTTTCTATCAAATAATTGGCAAGATGAGTCGCGTCCCCATCCCCCGCAATACCGGGGACTTTCGGTTGCTCGATCGGCGTGTGGTAGAAGCCATCAAGCTACTGCCAGAACGAACCCGGTTTATGAAAGGACTCTTTGCTTGGGTGGGTTTCAAGCAAACCTCGGTTTTATTCGACCGTCCCCTACGCTATAAAGGAACCACAACGTGGAACTATTGGCGTCTGTGGAATTTTGCCCTTGATGGAATTACTTCCTTTAGTTTTCTGCCTTTAAAAGTGTGGAGTTACGTGGGCGTTACGATATCTTTCGTGTCGTTTATTTACGCTACCTTTTTATTCTTTCGCACTTTAATTTTTGGAATCGATTTTCCTGGTTATGCTTCCATAATGGTCGCGATATTATTTCTGGGAGGTATTCAGTTAGTGACACTAGGAATCATTGGTGAGTATCTTGGTCGGGTATACGAAGAAGTCAAAGGACGTCCGCTTTATTTAGTGCGTGAAGCTTATGGTTTCAAAAGTCAGGAACCAACAGAAAAGCGTCACAAGTCAGAAGTCAGCACTCAAGAGTCTTGAGTAATATCCGAAGAACGAATGAGCAAGGACTAATCACTAATAACTTCCGGACTTACGCACTGAAAGATTGAAACCTAGCCCCCCTAATCCCCAAGAAATTAAGGGGAACCGGAAAAGTCCCCCAATTTATCGAGGGATTTAGGGGGATCTCTGCGTAAGTCCTATTACTAATGACAAATGATTAATGGCTAAAAACAAAGGAGTATTTGTTGAACGCTAAAAGTGGCATTTTCCTATTAACTGTCGTCTGCATTGTAGTGACAGGACTTGCAGTATATTTTTTGGGAGGCATCGATCCGGCTCAACTCCAAACATGGCTGAACAAAGCTGGCATCTGGGCACCAATTATTTATATTGTTTTCTACACCGTGGCGACACTGTTAATCTTGCCTTCTACAGCACTAAATCTCACCAGTGGCGCAATTTTTGGCCCTTGGTTGGGGACACTTTGGACGAGTATTGCCGCCGTGATTGCGGCTGTAGTAGCTTTTGCCTTTACGCGCACGGTGGGGCGGGAATTTGTCGTTCAAAAGTTGGGTGGACGCTTGCAAGCGATTGATGCGGAGATGATTCAGGGTGGCTTATTCTATATGTTTGCCATCCGTCTACAGCCAGTGATTCCCTACGGCTTAGTCAATTTTGCCGCTGGTTTGACTTCAATTCGCTTTCGGGATTATCTGCTGGGAACCATTCTGGGAACCATCCCCGGAGTATTGCCTTTTGTAATGTTAGGAAGTTATGGCTTAAGAGCGCTAAAAACAGGTGATTTCTTGCCCTTAATTGGTGCTTTGCTATTAATTGCGATGTTGGTTGGGGGTGCGACTTGGTATCGTCGCCGCCGTACCGATCCTCGAAAAGCATTAGAAGAGATTGAACGGAAGCGCCTTCAAAATCCTCTAGATAAAACGGACGAGTAGCGATCGCATTCCGATTAACCTCCTGTTCTTACTCTTCCTTTGCGCCCTCTGCGTCCTTGGCGGTTCATAAAAAAAGCTCTTACCAATCAGAAACCTTCAATTCGTGCGGTGCCCTAAAAGTGCTGTCGGGGCACGAGGCACAATATCTGAATTAAATCCCCCTACTTGGTTAGTCCGGATTACCCACAAAGTAGCACCATTGTTCAATAAAATCGTAGCAATCTCATCATGCGCCCGTCGCGGTAACATCGTGCGCCAAGTGGTTGCTGCCTTCAGGATAGTAGTAAGGGTGCCGTCGGCTGTTCTGGTTCCTGCCAAATTCTCAGCGTTTTCTTGCCAATCCGAACGAATGATCCCCAGAGGCGCTAATTGCTTTTCAAGCGATCGCCCTAGTTTCACAAGTTGCTGAAATCGTAAGGTTTGAGCGTCAGTGGGATGACGCCGTAACCACTCTTGAATGCGAGGATTCGACGCCACCTGTTTCTCTACCTGCTTAATCGTCACAAAAAGCGCTTGGTTCGCATCTTGTACGCAAGAAGTTGAGGGTGTTACCACAGAACTACCCGTTCCATCTCCAATCCGGTAGCGTGCCATCATGATATCCAACTGGCGCATAAATTCCTTCATTGGTGACAGTTGGATGCCATCAAAATCATAATCTTGCGTCACAGCATCGAGCTTGACGATCGCATCAGATACAGGTCGATTTCCCAGCCAACCCCGCTGCAAATCTCCCATGTAAGTAGACCATTTCATGGTTCCAGCAATAATGCCATCAGGGTTATGGGCGTAAACTTGTCGATACTCGATGTCAAAGCGCAACTCATCCGTGAAGCGATCGCGCACGACCGTCGCAATGCCATAAGCAAAGTGTCCCGTAACTACGCCCAGCGGTTCGGTTTCAGGGTTTTTACCCCCAATGCCACCGTATGTATGAAGGACAATTGCTCGATCTCCCTCGCGCCATTTCGATACCGCTTCGTTAAATTGCTGACTTTTTGGATCGAGTAAAACTATTTTGGCGGTTCCTTTTTGACCTTCAGTATCTTTCCAAAGTTCTTTTTTGAGATAGGAGATGGCAGATTTCCGATTTACCCGTACTTCATCTGGTTGTAAACGCATCAAGGCGCGGGGTTCAATTGCCTGGGTAACCAACATTCCCTCTGCATCTTTTGCCCCATAAATGTACCAGCCTGCGGGATTGAGAGGAGAGTTTTCAATTCCTCTATTTGTTGACCGGGTAATCCCGTTGCGGTCAGATGGCACTTGAGGAATCCGAATTGTTTCTAAAGGGCCATCAAATTGTTTTGATTTTTTATTAAAGTGACGTACAACGAAGCGATCCGAAGGAGTCGCTGCGCTAACGCTATCTGTTTTCTCTCGTTTAATAATTGTCACTAAAGCATAGATCCGACCCGTGACTTGTACGGGTTCTTGGGCAATCCTCAGCGAGGGGCGTTCTTTTTGTTTACTGGTAACAACCACTGGATTTTTGAGTTCCACGATGACATCATCTTGAGGTCGCGCCCCAGCCAAGGATTCTAAGGGATCAACATTTTGCCAGTTGTTTAATCGCTCAGGATGTAAATTACCCGTTTTTTTACTGTCTTCAGTTGCCTGAATAAATTTGACATCTTGCGTTACAGCCTGGACAAATCTTTGCACTTCTGCATCCCGGCTCCATTCTAAATTTACAGTTTTTCCGACTAAATTCTGATGCGCGGGAGCGGCATTGTAAACTTCAAAAAGTACCGATTTTCCAGGTTGTCTCTGCTCTTTCGGTAGTAATATTAGGCGTCCTGTCCATACGCTGACGGGTTGATAAACACTCGATGAGATAGTGTTATTAACCGGATAAGAATTTGCTTGGTTTAATTGATTTTTGAGGTATAACTCATAATTTGATATATTGTTTTTATTCGCAGAATTCTTTAGTGTATAATAAATAAAAATTCCCGACCCCAAAAGCAGAAAAATCAGGCTAGCAAAAATCGTTAAAAACACCCGTTTAAATCGTTTAAGTTTAATCAAAATTTAATTTTAAAAATAATAAATATTGGCGGTTTTAAGCTTGATTAACCCAAAAAAGAAGGATGAAGTTTGAGATTCCGGCTGACAGTCTTAGAAAAAACTTTTCCTGTCCCCTTCAATCTTTTTCATTCTTCATCCTTTATCTTGTTCCTTTAGAAATGAGCCTGTGGTCCTGCCCAAGAATGGGTGATCGTTTGACCAAAAATGAGGGGTTTATCCTCAATTGCGGCTACGGTTTGACCCTTCAAATCAACAGCCCACAGAGGCCACTCTTCCTCGCCCAATTCGCCTGCTCGAAACAGAACTTGGTCTGGATTCGTGTGACTCCAGCCTAATAACACCGCGTTAGTGTAATCATCGTGGTTAGGAGAGAGAGTCGTAGTACGATTCTGCTGACGATCCCAAACAACGGCATAGTCAGAAGCATCGGACGTGCTAAACAAACCTTCAAATTGCCGTGCTAAGACGCGATCGCCCTTCGCCGACCAGGAAATGGGGATCAAGATAGCGATGATCCCCGGCATATCCGCTTCTTCGTTACTGACAAAGGGGTTGTCAGCCAAAGGAGAAGACGCCGAGATCGTTCGTAAATCTCCTGTCCTCAAATTTTCCACAAACATTACGCTGGAAATTCGGCATTGGTACAACTCCGGCTGCACCTGCAACTGAATCCGGCTGTAAGCAGCGTACTGACCATCCGGAGACACTAAGGAGGGGCTGCGATAGTAGCGCATCCCAGTGCCGCCATTGGCAGTAACTTCTGCATGAGTCGTCATTACCCAATTCCAAGGAACAGGATGAGGACTATCGAGGGGGTCGATTTGCACTACTGCTTGAGTCATGTCGGGAGCAGCTTCAGATAATTCCTTTCGGGCTTGCGGATATTGCATGGTAGAGGGACCTGCGATTGTAGACGCAGCCGTGCCAGCTAAGGCAAATGAGCTAGGAGCCATCAGCAGCGCAGCCGCAATAAGCGGAAGGTATGGTTGACTAGAGCACCATACTGAGCGGAAGAGGCGGATGAACATTGATTGGGGATTGGGTTGCTAAACGGCGTTTCTTGTGTGAGGAGTAACGCCCAAGGAACAGTGCAGCGTCCCTATATCTATATGTATAGCCACAAAACCCGTCAAAAGAAACAAAAGATGTAAAAAAATTTATCATATCTCAATGAATCCGGATTGATGGGTGAAACACCTTATCGCTCTTGCTATGATATTTTTCCATAAGACGGTCAAAAAGCAATTAAAAATTAATCTAAGGCAAGAAATTTTTTTAGGAGGTAGGTTGGCTGATTTCTACATACTTGCCTAGAGAGTGGCTGAGGGCTACCTAACAGCATCTCAACGGCAGTATAGGGTTATACCCAAAAGTATTTCTAAACGTCTCTTCGCGCAAGTTGATAATGCGATCGCCCATTTTTCTTGCTCTGGACAACGAAAAAAGCTTAATCGTATTATCAAATATTAATCTGTTGTCTGGATAAAAATGGGAAACCGAGTGACAAAACAAGAAGCACCATTTGCCGATAACACTTCCCCTCGCCGATCTACAGGCATTGGGCGGTTTTTACTGGTTTTCCTCTGGCGATTACTGTTGCTGGGGGTGGGGGGTGGTTTGGCTTGGGTGTTCGGTCTCGTCCTCGCGGGTGTCTTTCCCGACCTGACGCCAGAGGTGCCCCTGGTGGTGAAAGTGCTGCGTCGCGCCAAATCTGAGACATTAACTGCCTCCTCTACTTTTAAGCCATCTCAGTCGTCGCCTGCTGTCACCAGCGCCAGCCCCCCTGCCAAACTGAGTGCGGAACAAAGACGGCAACTGCAAGCAGAACTGCAACAGTTACAGGCGGATTTGCAGGCACTGCGCGATCGCACAACCAAACTGGAAAACCAAGCCGGTCGCCCCCAAGCGGGTCGCCAGAATTCCGCCGAACCGCTAGCCGCGCGGTTACAAGAAATCTCTCAGCAACTTCAAAGCGATCGCGTTCCCAATCCCAATCAAGTCACTGCCGCTTCTAAGGTCTCCGCACCATCCGATGCCTTGAAAGTCACCCTACCTAGCGACCGATTATTTGAAGCCAGGGATAGCGTTCTGCTGCCACAGGCACCCGTGCTTTTAGACACTGTTATCGCCGATTTACAGAACTACCCCGGTGCTACCATTCAAATTGCCGCCCATACTGATGACAGGGGTGACGCCACGGACAATCGAGAGCTGTCATTCCGACGTGCCCAAGCTGCTGAACAATATTTATTGACTGCTTTGAAGAAAAAATACCACATGATTGCAGTTGGTTACGGCGGAACTTTCCCCTTAGTAGAAAATAATAGCGATACTAACCGACAGCGAAACCGCCGCATCGAAATTGCAATTATTAGCCCTTAGTTTTTATGTTTTGCTAATCGCTAATAAAAAATTGCTTTTTAAGCAATACCCGTTACCAATTACCGTTCCCCAAGGAAATGAAAGTCATATTTTTTGGCACCCCACAGTTTGCCGTCCCTACCTTAGAACGGTTACTCACTCATTCAGAATTTGAAGTTTTAGGCGTTGTTACACAGCCGGATAAACGTCGAGGACGGGGCAACCAAATGATGCCTTCTCCAGTCAAATCACTCGCCTTGGCGCATCAGCTACCTGTTTGGCAACCGCAGCGGATTAAAAAAGACGAGGAAACACTCACTCAGCTACAACAGACAGATGCAGATGTTTTCGTCGTAGTGGCATACGGACAAATTTTGTCCCAACAAATTCTAGATATGCCCAAATTGGGTTGCATCAATGTACACGGCTCGATATTACCTAAATATCGGGGTGCTGCTCCCATCCAGTGGTGCCTGTATCATGGCGAAACAGAAACGGGGATCGCCACGATGCTGATGGATGCCGGGATGGATACAGGTGCAGTGCTGCTAAAAGCTCATACGCCTATTGGACTGTTGGACAATGCTCAAGATTTGGCGCAAAAGCTTTCCGAGACGGGGGCAGATTTATTAGTAGAAACCCTCCTGAAGCTGGAACGCCAAGAAATTGAACCGATTCCCCAAGATGAATCGCAGGCGACTTATGCGCCGCTGATTAAAAAGCCAGATTATTGCCTTGATTGGTCGAAAAGTGCGATCGCATTACATAACCAAGTCAGAGGATTTTTCCCGGATTGTGTGGCAACCTTTCGGGGGAATCCTCTCAAAATCAGCGCTACTGCCCCTCTGGGATCAGCTTACTGGCAAATCGCCCCAGAATTAAAAGCCCTATTGGATGGGTCTTCCTTGTCCTCTAGTTCGGGACACCCAGGCGAGGTGATGAGCATTGCCAAAGGATTTGGCCCGATTGTTCAAACTGGTGATGGACTGTTGCTGTTGCGAGAAATACAGATGGCTGGAAAACGTCCTCAGTCGGGTTGGGACTTTGCGAATGGGACTCGCTTAACAGTGGGGGAGAAATTAGAGAGTTTTGAGGTTTGAGTTGGAGAAGACTGGCAGCGATAGCGAAGCGCTGACTTGTCAGTTCGCATCTGAATTTTGAATTCCTCGGAGTCCATCTCCGTTGATGTAGCGCTGCAACTGACTACTGGTAATCCCGCTTCGCTCAAACTCATCAAGCTACACCAATTGTCCCCGTTGCCGCAGCGATCGCAACAAATTCATCTCATCTTATGGAATGGGATACAACCATTTGCGAAATAGTTGTGTTAAGCGCGGCATGACCAGGTAGGTGAGTAAAACAACGGTAAGTCCTGTGCTGATCAGTTGGTTGAGCAATATAGGAAACTCAGACAGCAGGGGCACCAGCAGACGATTTAGGATCGAGAGCGTGAGAAACACTCCCAACCACGTTACCAGTGCCATTTTGTAGCGAGGGGGTCGAGCCTGCATTGGCTTATTTGGAAGCGTAAACCAGGTTTCCAGCCCAGTCAGAGTTTGAATCGTTTCAGGCTTTTCAATCAATGGCTGCAATCGCTCAAGCCATTCCCGCCGAATATCGGATTCAATCCATGTTTTGAGGTTACTGTATTGATCAAATCTGACAATTGCCACATATTCAGGGTGAGCTTGATCGCATGGTCGAATCACATTTACGCCTAAATGTCCTTTAAATTTGTGGGCAGCCGTTGCAATACCATGCAACCATTCCTCATACCCTGCTTCACGCCCTGGTCGAACCATGTGGGAAATGATGGCAGTTACCTGCTGGGTTTCTTCTTCCGTACCAGTTGCCAACGGTTCCAGCATGAAATTTGACCTCAACATGGCTTTAGTGCAGGGAAAGGAGTGAATATTTAACGAGCGATCGCCGCTTTCAAAGCAGATTTCGCGTTGGCGATCGACAGATTACGCGCTTCATCACTTAGTAAGGGCTGGCTGTGGGTCTGACGATGATTTCGCTGATATCAACATCGTCAGGTTGCTCAATCGCAAATAGAATTGATCGTGCGATCGCCTCCGCCGGAATGGATAATTTACGGAATTCTTGCATTCCAATTCTTGCCGTTTCATCACTAATGCTGTTGGCTAATTCGGACTCGGTGACTCCCGGCGAAATCACCGTCACTCGAATGTCACCACCCACTTCTTGTCTCAATCCTTCCGAAATAGCGCCAACTGCAAACTTAGTCGCGCAGTAAACAGCCGCAGTGGGAGACACTGCGTGTCCGCCGATCGAAGAAAGGTTAATAATCTGACCCGCCTTTTGGGCTTTCATGACGGGAAGTGCTGCTGCGATGCCGTACAAGACCCCCTTGATATTGACATCAATCATGCGATCCCATTCTTCAACTTTAAGTTGTTCGAGTGCTGATAGCGGCATGATGCCAGCATTATTAATCAGGACATCAACTCGACCGAACTTGCTTTGGGCAAATTGCACGATCGCCTCTAATTGACTGGGTTGCGTTACATCAAGCGTCTGATATTCAGCGATTCCACCCTCTGCGTGAATGTCTTTGACGATAGTTTCCAAGCGATCGCTACGACGTGCGCCTAAAACAACCTTTGCGCCGTTTTTTGCCAGCATCCGAGCTGTAGCTTCACCGATTCCACTACTGGCTCCCGTAATAATAACGACTTTTCCATTTAAGTTCGACATTGCAGTCTCCTAATAATGTGCCTAAGCTGCGATGAGCGAAAGCGTTCTATATTTACAACTGGACTTGAGGCTAAAACAGAGAAGCGGTAGAAACATAACAAACAGAAAGAAGTAAAAGTTGATAACTTCTAACTCATGCTTTTCGCTTGGCATACCAGGCATGAATGAGAAGAGTTTGGAAGAACAACACAGGTGTATTAAAACCACTTGATGCAATGATTGATTCGACTTCAAAGGGCGGTAATACAGCAACATCCCGACCATAAGCAGCACGAAAATTATCAACTTCCTCAGCAGGTATTTCAGAATACCGCAGCATCCGCAACCAAATCTCAAGCAGACTTTGGTAGGCAGAAGTGGACATATCGGAAACAATATCAGAACTTACCAAATAGCCATTGGGCTGAAGCCGTGAAGCAATTTGACTAAAAAAGTTGCGACGCTCTTGGGGCTGCATAAAGAAGTGAGAAACCAGAAGACAAGTCGCGGCATCGAAAGCATCAGAGGAGGGCAGTGAATCGAGATAACCGCCGTGAAAAGTACAGCGTGGTGCTATGCCACTCTCTTCAGCACGTTGGCGACAGATATCAAGCATCGGTGCCGCAGGCTCTAACGCGGTAAACTGCCACTGAGGAAATGTTTGGGCGAGGTAAATCAATTCCGAACCAGTGCCCACGCCGACGCAAAGAATACGCGCCTCAGCAGGTAGATCGGAAAGTATGAGACGAATCAGCAGATGAAGTGCATCGCGTAGTGGGGCTAATTTAGCCAATCTTTGGTCATAGGAGGAAGCCCGTTGTTGATCAAAAACAATGGATGATTCTTGATTTTGCATGATAAAGCGAATGAAGTTGCAATCTGTATTTTGTACGGTTATTTTGAGAGGCTCGTGAAGCAAATTATTCGGATGTGTTCATCGTATGAATAAAATCTAGAATTTCAAATGCACAGACCTCGCGTTTTATTGCCTAATCCTCCAAATCTAGATTTCCTGAATCGGTAAGGATGGTCTACAATGCTCAACAGAACGGGATTACATGAGCCAGGAATCAGGATGGCGATCGCGAATCCATGCAAAGAACTGGCGGCACTCGTCACTCGCTACACCGATGGAAAAGGGAATGGTTTTCATCAAACAGCAGTAGATGGGCTGGAATTTCAACGAGAATCTTCTGTTTCTGCTGCGTTATGTGGTGTTAGCGAACCGCTCCTTGCCATCCTGGTTCAGGGTAAAAAGGAAGCGTTGCTAGGTGAGGAAACCTATCGTTATCGCGCGGCGCAATATTTAGTCGTTTCGGTTGATTTGCCACTGAGCGCATTTATTATCGAGGCAAGCCCAGCGCAGCCGTATTTAGGATTCAAGCTAAATCTAGATCCCCGTCAGCTCTGCGATATGATTACTGTCCAATCCAGTGCGATCGCAAGTCAGAAAAAGAACTCTACCAGAGGCTTATTCGTCAGCACTGCCGATGCCTCCTTACTCGATTGCGCTCTCCGATTGACACGGCTTTTGGATACGCCGCAGGATATCCCCATGCTGGCACCGATAATTATTCGCGAAATTTACTATCGTCTTTTAACGGGGGAACAAGGCGAAGCAGTTCGCCAAATTGCCACATCTGGCAGCACCATGCAGCGAATTGCTGAGGTGATAAAGCGGATTAAGGCTAATTTTGCACAACCGATGCGGGTTGAGGATCTCGCAGAGCAAGCCAGGATGTCTCCTTCATCGTTTCATTATCATTTCAAGGAAGTGACATCCATGAGTCCGCTGCAATATCAAAAGCAGTTAAGACTATTGGAAGCGCGTCGCCTGATGCTGGCGGAAAACTTCGATGCAGCGAATGCTGCCTATCAGGTAGGGTATGAAAGCGCCTCACAATTTAGCCGTGAATATTCTCGCCTGTTTGGTGCGCCGCCGATCCGGGATATTGAGCGCTTGCGTACTGCTTGAGTGCAGCCTGTTGAGAATGTCAAGTTTACGCGATCGCCCACCTTTGTGAAACACCTCCACTCAGGGATTGCACAACTGATTGTTGACGTCGGATAACTTCTGCCAGATCAACGGTAGGTGCATTGACGATGAGTCCTGAGATTGTTGAAGATTCAAACAGGCGATCGCTTGCGATCGCGCGTCAAATCTGTGCCATCCCGCCATCGACAAACAGCTCGATGCCGTTGACAAAGCTGCTGTCGTCTGAAGCGAGAAAGACAACGGCTTTGGCAATCTCATCGGGCGTGCCGACTCTTCCCAGGGGGATAGTGACGGCTTGGCTGTCCACGAATGCCTGCACCTGCTCATCACTCAGTCCCATCAGATTGTAGCCAGGAGTCGGCACGACACCAGGACTAATGGCGTTAACCCGGATATTGCGCTCTTTGAGGTCGAGTGTCCAATTACGGGCAAGGCAAACGAGCGCACAGCGGCTTTGGTAGCGCTGTAAACGCTGAAGGCTGGAGTGCCCACGGTAGAAGCAGTCGAGGCGTTCAGGATGATGGAAGCACCCGCAGGCAATAGAGGCAGTGCCTTCTGCACAGTGAACAGCACACCTTTGACGTTAGTGTTGAACGTTTTGTCAAACTCTTCTTCGGTGATGGCTCCGAGTGGGGCGATTTCTCCACCGCCAGCATTGGCGAAGATTACATCGAGGTGTCCTTGCTCTTGCTCGATCGTGGCGAATAGGCGGTCGAGGTCTGCCAAATTGGAAGCATCGCTTTGCACCCCTTTGATATTTTTAGCGATCGCTTCGACGGCAGCATCCAGTTCAGTTTGGCGACGACCCGTAATAAAAACATAAGCACCTTCGGCGACAAAGCGCTTATCCGTGGCAAGACCGATGCCGCTGGTACCTTCGGCGACAAAGCGCTTAGCCGTGGCAAGACCGATGCCGCTGGTACCGCCGGTGACAAGAGCGACTTTTCCTTCTAGTTTGTTCATGATGATTCCTGTTGTTGAGTGACTCTTAAAAATCTGCAAGCGGCGATTTTAGATATGTTGTCTACTACCAGTTGCAGCCGATTGTTCAATTGCATTGATGAGACGATGCAAAATCACAGCGTTTGTAAATGTCGGTGCTGTTTTTGTTCCACTTTTAAGATCGGCTTTAAGGTCGGCACATTGCCACGATCCCGATATCTGCATTTGCCGTCACATAGTTTTGCGGGATTTTGATGTCCTGCACAGCAGCATCTTCGCCTTGGCTATCCTAGATTTTAGTTTCGCCAAGTCCAGGATAGCCAAGTGAACTTGTGACAATCAGATCACTTTGCGTCCCATTAATCTCCACTCTGAAATTACTGCCCCGCGAGCAACCACCTCGAAAATGGACAGTTGCGTAAGTCCTGAGTTTTTTACTTGGCAAACAATTCTTTTCCTGCTAAAGCAGCAGCCACTCGTGCTACATTCGCACCATGATACTTGGCAGCTTCCAGCCTCTGTGGAGTAACGCCTGTCTGCTCCATATGTTCTCCCGCTGAGCGTCCATAGGGACCCCATTGCAGACCACCAAGAGGATATCCTGGTGTGATTTTGGGTAAAGGTACCATCACCATTCCCAGTTCAGCAAAGTTATTTAACAGCGCCAGCATGGTTAGCTCAGCGCCACCCCCTGTATTGCCGTAGCCGCCACCCGTCGCAAAGACAGCACCCACCTTCCCAATGAGGCTATCTTTAATCCAAAGAGGGCCGCAAACCTGGTCGATAAATTTTTTCACGCGCCAATCTGGACTCCCCATGTGTACAGGGGAACCAACAATCACAGCATCACTGGCGATTACATCATCTTCAATAACATCCTCAGCAAACTTTACCTCCACTTCAGTACCTGGAACTGATGTCACACCAGAAGCTACCGCTTCTGCCATCTTCTTGGTATTGCCGTAATCTGTTGCGTAAACAATTAAAACTTTCGTCACCTTTTACCTCATAATTATTGAAGTTGATAGCTGTTTGTGCATCAAATCACAATCACTACCCGGAGTCTAAACAAAGCTCATTAACGTGAAATATTGATGTGCCTGGGTTATTCCTTGATTGCCTTTTGTCGTTCAAATCCCGCTACCCTAAATGCTGTTTTAAAAACGTCAACGTGCGATCGCGTGATAATTCTGCGGCTTCTTGGCGATAAGCGGAACTACCCACGCGACTAAACCCGTAACTTACTCCTTCATAGCGATAGATTGTTACCAGGGGGTTGTCTTTGAGTTCTTGCTGAATGGTCGTTTGAGCGCTGGGTGACACATACTCGTCATTTCCAGCCATATGCAAGATCAGCGGTTTGTGAATCTTTGTCGCCTCTGCTAAATTCTTGTCAATCTCAACACCGTAGTAACTATCCCTCTTCTGTCACTCTCCGGGAAGGCAATCTCCAGAAGCCTTATCAGACAATCAATACAAGCTATCCTATTAGAAAAAGTTGGTAGCTGTATTTGTTGTTAGAAAAAAATCTGGCGATCGCTTCGTACACAAAGGCTCTAGAGTTCAGAAATGGCAAATGTTTTCGGAGAGTGACAGAAGAGGGCTATAGCGTTACGCAAATACGTTAGGACATTGTTTGAAAGCAGCGTCAACACAATCGCGAAAGCTATCAAACTCATCCCAGCGTTGCCGCATCCAATTCTTCAGCGCACTCCACCAATGCTCGATGTTGTTCAAGTCTGGAGAATAGGGAGGCAGATACCAGATTTTACACCCGGCTTCTGTGACAATTTCCTCAATTGTCACAGAATGGTAGAAACTAACGTCAGTACGGGATAATAAAAAAGCTGAATCTCTTTCCCAGTAAGGCTTGAAGCCGATGCACCTCCTCCCCAAGAGGAAAAGGAGGGGGATAATGCTGAAAATTT